>CAZFHD010000001.1:0-10130 GCA_964518455.1 uncultured Candidatus Saccharibacteria bacterium
AAGTTTATTTTCATTAATCGGATGAAAATATACTTTGTCAGGGTTGGGAAGAAAGTCAAGAGAAGTCATTTTAGCTGGGGTTTCATCTATTTTTAAGATAAAATATCTTATACTTTTTTCAAATTCAAGTTTTACTAAAACTCTTCTAGAATCTGGTGAGAATTCTAAATTAAGTAGTTGAGATTCTTTTTCTGAAAAGTCTTCTTCTCCTATGATATGACTTTTTATTCTGGTGTCTAATTCATGAAGTTTTAAAGACCAACTTGTTTGATTAGAATCTTTCTTCGTTTTTTCTTTAAAGATTATTCTTTTTTGGTCGGGTGAAAAATAAAAAGAATCAACTTTTTGAGATAGGTTTTTGAAGCCGGGATCTCTGGGTACTAAAATGATATTTTTAGCTTCTGTAACTTTACCCTCTTTTATTTCCAAATCCTTTTTCCAATCGTGAAATCCTTGTTTTTTTATCTCTACTTGGTACTTTTTAGGAAGAAGGTTTTCTACTACAGCTGAGCCGAAAAAGAAGTCGGTTTTTTCTTTGAGTTTACCATTGATAAGTATTTTAGCTGAATTGGGATTAACTTTGAAGAAAAAAATTCCGGGACGGGTTATTTTTTTTTCTTGCCAATCAAATCTCCAACCTAAAGAATAGAAGACGGTTAAAGGAGTTATTGTTATAAACAGAAGGATTAGCGCTGATATTAAAACTAATCTTTTTCTTTTTGTCATAATATTTTATAATTTTAGCAAAAATTAAAGGTTTTTGAAACCTTAGTTAGGCTTGGGTAAGAAGCCAACTTGTCAATTCTCTAAATTTAGGTTAAGGTTAAATTGTATGGCTGAGAAATTTGTAATTCAAGGTAGAAATCCTTTAAAAGGAAAAGTTAAGATACGGGGCGCTAAAAATGCCGCTTTTCCAATATTAGCGGCGACTCTTTTAACTAAAGAATCTTCTGAAATTGACAATCTTCCTCTTATTGAAGATGTTTTTAAGATGATCGAGATTTTAAAGGGTTTGGGGGCTGAGATTTCTTGGTTGGGAAAAAGGAAAATCAAGGTGAATTGTTCTTCTATTGATTCTTCCAAGCTTCCCATAAATATTATTCGTTTTTTGAGAGGATCAGTTTTAATTTTAGGGCCTCTTTTGGCTCGTTTTGGTAGAGTAAAAATGCCGCCACCCGGTGGTTGTTTGATAGGATCCCGGCCTTTAGACACCCATTTGGATGCTTTTTCTCAGTTGGGGATTAAAGTTTCAATCAAAAACAATACTTTTTATTTTGAAAAAGATTCCAAATTCAAAGTTATTTGCAACACTCTTTTGAAATTTGAAAAAGGGAATCCATTAGAAGTAATTTTAAAAGAGTTTAGCGTTACAGCTACAGAGAATGTTCTTTTGTTTGCTGCTAATAATACCCAAAAAACAATTTTAAAGATAGTAGACCAGGACTACCAAGTTCAAGAGTTGATGAAAGTTCTTAGAAAGATGGGAGCTAAAATAGAAAAAAGAGGATGTCATAGTTTAGAAATAAAAGGAAAGAAAAAACTTGGGGGATTCAAACACAGGATAATTTCAGATCCTATTGAGACAGGAACTTTTATTGCAATAAGCTTAGCCACTAAAGGACACATTGTAATTGAGGAGGCGGAGTTAGTTTTTCTTGATCTTTTTTTGAAAAGATTAGCGGATTTTGGAGCAAAGTTTAATATCAAAAACCCTAAAACTATTGAGATTTTTCCTTCTCAGTTAAACATAGATAAAATTCAAAGTTTGCCTTATCCTGGAATTCACTCTGATTTACAGCCGGAAATAGGAGTTTTGGCCACGGCTACCCCGGGACCCACTTTGATTCATGATCCTTTATATGAAGGAAGATTGAAATATCTTGAAGATTTGAATAAGATGGGGGCGAATATAATATTTTGCGATCCCCATAGAGCTATAGTTTACGGTCCCACTAATTTACGCGGCATAGAAATTCCAAGTTCTGACCTTCGAGCAGGAGCAGCCCTGATTATCGCCGGTCTAATGGCTAAGAGTAAAACCGTTATTCACAACATCT
The DNA here is from genome assembly GCA_964518455.1 of uncultured Candidatus Saccharibacteria bacterium. GTDB lineage: Bacteria > Patescibacteriota > Minisyncoccia > Minisyncoccales > GWA2-38-27 > CAZDXV01. The sequence goes on from CAZFHD010000001.1 coordinate 2,058, forward strand.
ACCAAATTGATAGAGGATATGAGAGAATAGAGGAGCGGCTTCAGAAGTTAGGGGCTAATATTAAAAGAGTAAAATAATATGTTTGTTAGAGAAATAGGTATAGATTTGGGAACTTGTAATTCAATAGTCTTTATTTCTAAAAAAGGCGTAGTTTTGAACGAGCCCTCAGTTGTGGCTGTAGCTTTTTCTGAGAATAAGGTTTTAGCTGTAGGAAAAGAGGCTAAAGAAATGACAGGTAGAACCCCAGACAGTATCAGAGTTTACAGACCCCTTAAAGATGGAGTTATAGCGGATTACAGAGTAACAGAAGCTATTTTGAAAGATTTTATCAAAAGGGTTCCAGGAACAATAAGATTTTTAAAGCCTGACTTGTTGATAGGAGTTCCAGCTGGCATTACTTCAACAGAAAAAAGAGCTGTTATTGAAGCTGGAACAGCATCTGGAGCCAAAGCTGTTTATTTAGCCAAAGAGCCTATTTTAGCTGCAATTGGAGCAGGGATACCTATTAATTCTTGTTCAGGTCATATGATTATTGATATTGGGGGAGGAACTTCAGAAGTGGCTGTAATTTCTTTGGGAGGCATGGTAACTGTTGATTCTTTGAGAACAGGGGGAGATAAAATGGATAGAGCTGTCGCAGATTATATTAAAAACAAGTATGATCTGGCAATTGGAGAGCAAACGGCGGAAGAGATTAAAATTAAAATTGGAATAGCTATACCAGAAAAAAAACCTCAAGAGATGGAAATTAGAGGAAGACATTTGGTTTCGGGCCTTCCTAAAAATATTAAGATATCCTCTAATGAAGTTTGTGAAGCAATTTCGGAGAATCTTAACGAGATTATTCACGTTGTTAAAAGAGTATTAAGAGAAACCCCGCCTGAACTTTCAGCTGATATTATGGATAAAGGAATGATTATTTCAGGAGGTGGAGCTTTGATTAGAAATATAGATGAGCTGATAGCTAAAGCTACGGGTGTTCCTTGTTTTATAGCGGAAGATCCTTTGCTTTGCGTAGCCAAAGGAACGGGTGTGGTGCTTGATAATTTGGAAGTATATAAGAAGAGTATAATGAGCAAAAAATAATATGGTTGGTCATCAAAAACAATGGGATTTTTTAAGAAAGTCAGCTGAGTTAGATAAACTTTCTCATGCTATTCTTTTTTCGGGTCAGGATAAGATTGGTAAAAGAACTTTAGCTTTAGAGTTTGTTAAGTTTTTGAATTGTGATTCTTCTCAAGCCCCTTGTCAGAAATGCAGAAGTTGTCAGGATATTGAAAACAAAAGATATCCAGATCTTGTTTTTGTTGAACCAGAAGAGAAAACAACAAGTATCCAAATTTCCCAGATAAGAAACCTTATAACAAAGCTTTCTCTTAAACCTTATTCTGCTTTTTTTAAAATAGGTTTAGTAGATAAAGCTCATACAATGACCAGGGAAGCCCAGGGCTGTTTTCTAAAGCTATTGGAAGAACCTAAGGGCAGGACTCTTTTAATATTAATTACAGAATATCCTGAAACTATTCTGCCGACTATAACTTCTAGAGTTCAGACTCTTAGATTTTCCCCTGTTAAAAAAGAAGAAGTCGAAAAGTATCTTCAAAAGAGAGGGGTTTCTCAGCAAAAAGCTAAGGAGTTATCATCTGTTTCTTTAGGCAAACCAGGATTAGCTTTAGATTTTTTAGAGAATCCTGAGAAGTTGGAAAAAAGAAATCAAACTATTTCAGATTTGCTAAAGTTAAAAGATTCAGATTTTTCTTCTCGTTTCACTTATGCCAAAAATTTATCAGGATCTGCGGAAAGAATAGAAGATGCCTTAAATGTTTGGCTAGATTACTTAAGAAGGATTTTAGTTTTAAGGATAGAGAAGAAGGATTCTGTTTCTTCTTTTAAAGATTATCCCTTTTTAAAACTTAAGAAGTTTGTAGAAAAGATTCAGTCTGTTTTATTCTTACTTTCTACAACTAATGTTAATTCTAAATTAGCTATTGAAAACTTATTAATTGAATTATGATATATAAAGATATAATTGAAAAAATAAAACCTGAGTTAGAAAAAACCATTAATTATTTAAAAGATGAATTAAGCAAGATTAGGACAGGAAGAGCCAGTCCTTCTTTGGTAGAAGATATTATTGTTAAATGTTTTGGTCAGAAGTTTCCTCTAAAACAATTAGCTGCTATCTCTAGTCCTGAGTTTAAGCAGATTATAATTCAACCATGGGATAAGTCCTACTTGGAACCTATCGAGAAAGCTTTAGCTGCCGGTGACTTAGGAGTTTCTCCTATAATTGATCAAGAGATTATTCGAATTAACTTGCCTCCTTTAAATGAAGAATATAGAGAAAAGTTAATGCGATTGCTTTCGGAAAAACAAGAAGAAGCTCGGAAAACTGTAAGAAGGTGGAGGGAAGAGGCCTGGGGCGAGATTCAAGAAAAAGCCCAGGAAGGTGAAATTAAAGAGGATAATAAGTTTAGAGCCAAAGATGAGCTTCAAGAATTAGTAGATGGATATAATAAAAAAATTAAAGAGTTAGTGGAAAATAAAAAGAAAACCATTAAAGAATAGCAGTATGATTTTAACTATTATTATAGCCATCATATCCTTAATAGCTTTGATTTTTTTTCATGAGTTGGGACATTTTCTTTTAGCGAAAAAGTTTGGCGTTAAGGTAGAGGAATTTGGTTTCGGTTATCCTCCAAGAATCTGGGGAAAAAAAATAGGGGAGACCCTTTATTCTATCAACCTTTTGCCTTTTGGAGGGTTTGTTAGAATATATGGCCAAGAGAAAAGAATTGAGGAGCCCAGGAGTTTTACAGTTAAGCCCTATTGGCAAAAAGCTTTAATAATTTCTGGGGGCGTTATTTCTTTCTGGATTATAGCAGCTATTATTTTGAGCGTTGTAATGATGTTAGGCGCGCCAACTGTTGTCGGAGATTCAGCTAAAGGAGCAGTGGAACCCAAAGTCCAGATTATAGGAGTGGCTTCTGAATCGCCGGCTGAGGAGGCTGGCTTGAAAATAGGGGATATAATCAGACAATTTTCAATTAACAATTTCCAATTTTCAATTGATAAAGTAAAAGAAGTCCAAGATTTTACAAATACTTATAAAGGACAAGAGGTTACTTTAATAATTCAAAGAGGGAAAGACATTTTTGATATTTCTTTAGTTCCCAGGGTTTCACCTCCTTCAGGTGAAGGAGCTATGGGAATAAGTTTAGTAAGAACAGCCTTGGAGTCTTATCCCTGGTATGAAGCTATTTGGCGAGGGGTTTTAACTACGGGAAATTTGACTTGGAGAATTCTTGAGGGCTGGGGTATGCTTTTTTCCAGTTTGTTTAGAGGAAAAGGAGTTCCAGCTGGTATGGAAGTAGCTGGAATTGTGGGAATCTTTCAGCTTTTTGCTCAAATTGGAGGTTTGGGGGTAAGTTATTTTTTAAATTTTATAGCTGTAATAACTATTCATTTAGCTATTATTAATATTTTGCCTATTCCTGCTTTGGATGGGGGCTGGCTTTTATTTCTTACAATTGAAAAAATAAGAAGGAAACCCTTAAATCAAAAAATTATAGAGAAAATCAGCGGAGTTTTCTTCATCCTTTTAATTATATTGATGATTTTAATAACTATAAAAGATATCAGCAGATTCTTCTAAAATGAGACAATCTACTCTTTTTTTAAAAACAAAAAAGAAAGCTTCAGGAGAAGCCAAAATAGCTTCCCACAAACTATTATTGAAAGCTGATTGTATCTCTCAGTTGGCCTCTGGTATTTACAGTTATCTTCCTTTAGGTTACAGAGTTCATAAGAAAATTGAAAAGATAATTAGAGAAGAACTTGATGCTATTGGAGGACAGGAGGTTTTTTTGCCAACTCTCCAGCCAAAAGAGCTCTGGCAAAAGAGTAATCGTTGGGATAATATGAATCCTCCACTCTTTAAATTAAAAGACAGGCGTAAAAGATCTTTTGCTCTGGGTCCTACTCATGAAGAGGTTATAACAGATCTTGTTAAAGATAGAGTCCAATCTTACAAAGATTTGCCTTTTTCTCTTTACCAAATTCAAAACAAGTTCAGAGATGAGCTTAGAGCTACAGGAGGGCTTCTAAGGGCTCGGGAGTTTGTGATGAAAGATCTTTACAGTTTTCATAGAGACGCAGAAGATCTAAGCAGATTCTTCAAAAAGGTAATTTTAGCCTATAAGAAAATATATAAAAGATGTGGTTTGAATGTTTTAACAAGTGAGGCTTCGGGCGAAGGGTTTACAGAACAGAAGACTTATGAGTTTCAGGTTCTATCTGAGGTTGGAGAAGATAAAATAATATATTGTCCTGTTTGTGGCTGGGCTGCGAATTTAGAGATGGATAGAGTGAAAGCGGGTCAAAGGTGTCCCAATAAAGACGGTAAACTTGTCAAAGCTAACTCTATTGAAGTAGGCCATACCTTTAAATTGGGAACCAAATATTCTGAAGCGTTTAATCTTTACTTTACAGACAAAGATGGCGAAAAAAAACCTGTGGAGATGGGTTGTTATGGTATAGGAATAGGAAGATTAATGGCTACGATTGTTCAAGTAAATTATGATGACTTAGGAATTATTTGGCCTCTGGAAGTTGCGCCATTTCTGATTCATTTGGTTCAAATCGAAAATAACCTTAAAGTTAGAAAAGAAGCTGAAAAATTGTACAATAAGTTGAAGAAAGAAGACATTGAAGTTTTATACGATGACAGAAAAGAAAAGACACCGGGTGAGAAGTTTGCTGATGTAGATTTAATAGGTATACCTTTAAGGATTGTGGTAAGTGAAAAGACTATGGGGGAAGGTTCCTTTGAGGTTAAAAGTCGATCCGAAAAGAAAACTAAGTTAATAAAGAAAGATAAATTAATTTCTTTTTTAGAAGAGTATGTTAAATAAACTTCTTTCTCATATTTCTCATGATATAGCAATTGATTTAGGAACTGCTACTTCTTTGGTTTATGTTAAAGGAAGAGGAATAGTTATTAATGAACCTTCGGTAGTAGCTATAAACCAAAAAACGGGCCAGGTTTTGGCTATAGGAACTGAAGCTCAGAAAATGGTAGGAAGGACACCGGGATATATTACAGCTACAAGGCCTTTGGTAGAAGGCGTAATTTCAGATTTTGAGGTTACAGAACAAATGCTCAAATATTTTATTGAGAAAGTCCATAAAAGAAAATTTATTGTAGGTCCTAGGCCTAGAGTAATAATTGGCATACCTTACGGGGTTACAGAAGTAGAGAAAAAAGCTGTTTGCGACGCTGCTAAAAATGCTGGGGCAAGACAGGTTTTTTTGATTGAAGAACCTATGGCAGCGGCAATCGGGGCCAGATTAGATGTTCAAGAGCCAGGAGGCAACTTTATAGTAGATATTGGCGGCGGGACTACAGAAGTAGCTGTTATATCTCTTGGAGGAATAGTTTTAGCTAAAAGCTTAAAAATTGCCGGGGACAAGTTTAATCAGGATATTATTAGATATTCTCAAGAAGAGTATAAATTGCTAATCGGTGAAAGGGGAGCAGAACGAGCTAAAATTAGCATAGGTTCCGCTCTTCCTTTAGAAGAAAGCGTGGAAATTCCTTTAAGGGGAAGGAATTTGATAACAGGTCTACCAGAAGAAATCGTAGTTTCAGATAAAGATGTCAGAAAAGCTTTAGAAAAATCAGTGAAACAGATAGTTGTCTCTGTTAAAACTACTATTGAAGAAACTCCGCCAGAGCTTGTAGCGGACATTATGAATAAAGGAATTTATTTGGTAGGCGGAGGAAGTCTTTTGAAGAAGCTTAATATCTTAATTCAACAAGAAATCAAAATTCCCACCAAGATGATTGAAGATCCTATGACTGCTGTGGTTAGAGGAGCAGGATTAGTTTTAGAAAACCTGGATGAGCTTCAAGAGGTCTTAACCGAAACAGATCAGATGGAAGCGCCCCGATAAAAATTTTCAATTGCAACCCTACGGGGAGTCTCTCACTTCGTTCGATCCAGCAATTTTCAATTTACAAACAATGATATCTAAAGAAGAAGTAAAACATATTGCCAAACTTGCTAGAATAGGTCTAACAGAAACCGAAATAAGGAAGTTTCAAAAAGAGCTTTCCTCTATTTTAGATTATTTTGATGCTTTAAAAGAGGTTGATGTTTTAAAAGTAGAGCCAACTTTTCATCCTGCTGAGCATTTTTTTGAGAAAAAATTGGAGATAATGAGGAAAGATAAAGATAAAGCTCAATTAATTGAGACAGTCAAAAAGTTAAGAGAGATAGTTCCAAACAAGGAAAAAGGATATATTAAGGTAAAAAGTGTTTTAAAAAATAATTAAGTTTTTAAAAATGAAAAAATCTTTTACCCAGCACCATTTTTTGAGAAAAAATGATACACTCAGCACCACTTTTTTAGAAAAAAATGGTGCGGGATTTACCTTAATAGAACTCTTAGTAGTTATAGCTATTATTGGTCTTTTATCTAGTATTGTTTTGGTGAGTATTAAAGGAGCAAGAGAAAAAGCTAGGATTGCTAAATGTCTTCAATTTAGTGCCAGTATTAAGAATGCTCTTGGGGCTTATATTGTAGGAGAATGGAAATTTGAAGAGGGAGGAGATAGTAGTTGTTCTTCTAAGGGGAGCTTCGATGATTTTTGCGACAGTTCAGGAAATGGAAATCACGGAGAAAACTGGGGAGCAGGAGTAATTCGGGAACCAGACCCTCCTAACAAGATTTTTCAACTTGGTCAAGCTGGCTATTTTCTTGGTGGCACAGCTCCTTACATTATTGTTCCTGATTCTTCTACTTTAAAAGAAGCTGAGGAAAACGATAGTGTAACAGTTGAACTTTGGATATATCCTAAGAATTTTGATAGTGTTTTTAATGGGGAAACTTGTGACTTCGTCGCCAAACATTTGGCCTATCACTTATTTTACGATTTTACTGAGGATGTAATCAAATTTCATATTCTTCAACCGTTTCCTAATCTAGGAGGTATGGCTGTTTCTTCTTCTTTTCCTCTTGAGATGAATAGATGGCATCATATTGCTGGAACATATGATGGCTCTGAAATAAAAATATTTGTTGATGCTGAACAGTCTGGTGATTCGGTGGTATATACAGATGGTATGGAAGAAAGCGTTTCTGCTGATATCTGGTTGGGTTTTGCACCTAGTGCTGACTTTTATTTAGACGAAATCCGTATTTATGGCAAGGGCCTAACTTTATTAGCCCAAATTAAAAGACTTTACGTAGAAGGAGCAAAAAAGATAGGTTTGTTAGTAGAAAAATAGAGCTTACTGGGACCCGCTCTCAGTAAAATCTATAATCGGAGACCCGGTCTCCGTTAGTATCTTTTATGAAGCTTACAGGACTTACTATAACTCAAGTCCATCAGGGCTTGTTAAAAAAAGAATTTTCAGCTCTTGAGCTGGCGAAAGCTTTTTTAGATAGAACAAAGAAAGAAGACAAAAAGATTTCGGCTTTTATTACTTTGACAGAAGATTTAGCTTTATCTCAAGCTAAAGAAGTTGATAGATTGATTTCAGCAGGCAAAAAGATTTCTCTTTTAGCCGGAATTCCTGTAGCTGTGAAAGATAATATCTTAGTTAAAGATATAAAAGCTACTGCTGCTTCTAAAATATTAGAAAATTATATTGCTCCTTATGATGCTACTTGTATCAAGAAATTAAAAGAATTGGGCGCTGTAATTTTAGGCAAAACGAATATGGATGAGTTTGGAATGGGATCTTCTACAGAAAATTCTGCCTTTTTCCCAACTAAAAACCCTCATGATTTAAAAAGGGTACCGGGAGGGACATCCGGTGGTTCTGCTGCAGCTGTGGCAGATGATATGGCAGTTTACGCCTTAGGATCTGATACTGGAGGATCTATAAGACAACCAGCTTCTTTTTGCGGGGTTACGGGTTTAAGACCTACTTATGGAGCAGTTTCTAGATATGGCTTAATAGCTTTTGCTTCTTCTTTAGACCAAATAGGACCTATTACTAAAACAGCAGAGGATGCTAAAATAGTATTTGAGGCAATTTCTGGTAAAGACCCAAAAGATTCAAC
>CAZFHD010000001.1:10140-11671 GCA_964518455.1 uncultured Candidatus Saccharibacteria bacterium
GAGACGGTTAGTTTGATTGAAGGGATAATGGAAAGAGTAAGGGATATTAAAAAAGCATAAATAATAATCTGCCCTCCGTTTGTTTATTTGTCAAATGTCCTGGATCGAGCGAAGCGAGAGACTCCTCGGAGAGTTGCATTTCAAATGTCAAATTTAAAGGTTGGAGTACCTAAAGAATATTTTGTAGAAGGAATAGATCCTGAAGTAAAGAAGATAATTAAACAAGCTATTAAAAAATATGAAAATTTAGGAGCCAAGATTGAGGAGATAAGCTTACCTTACACAAAATACGCCATTCCTACTTATTATTTAATCAATACATCAGAGGCCTCAGCTAATTTAGCAAGGTATGATGGTATAAAATATGGTCTTTCAGAAGAAGGTAAAGATTTGTTGGATGTTTATCTCAAAACCAAAGAAAAAGGATTTGGAGCAGAGGTAAAAAGAAGGATTATGCTGGGGACATATGCGCTTTCAGCTGGATATTATGACGCTTATTATTTAAGAGCTGAAAAAGTCAGGACTTTAATTATTGAGGACTTTACTAAGGCCTTTAAAAAAGTTGATATTATTTTATCTCCTACAACTCCTACCCCGCCTTTTAAAATAGGGGAGAAGATAACAGATCCTATTTCTATGTATCTTTGCGATATTTTTACAGCTCCTGTTAGTTTGGTAGGATTACCCGCCCTTTCTATTCCAGCAGGTTTTACAAAAGATAAACTGCCGGTGGGCTTACAAATAATAGGCCGGCCCTTTGAGGAATATAAGATTTTAAAAATAGCTCAATACTTGGGTGAGTAGTTACTTTCAAAAAAATGAAAGAAATTATTACTTTTCTTACAAATCCTGAAGTTTACGGATTTTATAGGATATTAAAGTTTATTTTTATAGGTGTTTCTTTATATCTTTTAGCTTGGATTTTCTTTTTTTTAATTAAGAATAGCTGGTTAAAAAATGTATGTTTTGAAAATTTTACGGAAGCTTTTACTTATAAGCCTTTTGGAAGAAAGAAGATAAATAAAAGATGGGACAAAATTGTAAAGCGGTTGAGTATAGAAAAAGAATCAGAGTTTAAGTTAACTTTAATTGATGCTGATGACTTGCTTGGTGAAATATTTAAAAAGATGGGCTATAAAGGGACTATGACAGATATTTTGAAACAATTAAATACAGGGATTGTTTCTAACTTAGAAGATATTGAGAAAGTTCACCAAATAAGGAATAAAGTGGTTCGCGATCCAGATTACAAATTAAGCAGAGATGAAGCTGAGAGGATATTGGGAATTTATGAAGAAGCTCTACGAGGATTAGAGGCTTTTTGATTTCCTTGATTTTATTTAAAATTTAGTGTAAAATGTACTCGCGGGGTGGAGAAGTAGTATCTCGCGAGGCCCATAACCTTGAGACCCAGGCGCACATCCTGGCCCCGCAACAAATATGCCGGTGTAGCTCAGTGGTTAGAGCAAAATCTTCATAAGGTTGAGGCCGCTGGTTCAATTCCAGCCACCGGCACTTTATATCTGGGTTT
>CAZFHD010000001.1:11771-27141 GCA_964518455.1 uncultured Candidatus Saccharibacteria bacterium
CCGCCCAAGGCGGACCAGCCTAGGGCTGGCAATTCCAGCCACCGGCACTTTATATCTGGGTTTCCGCCCAAGGCGGACCAGCCTAGGGCTGGCAATTCCAGCCACCGGCACTTTATATTGTTGGGGACGTAGATCAATTGGTTAGATCGTTTCCCTGTCACGGAAAAGGTTGCCGGTTCGAGTCCGGTCGTCCCCGCATACCAGCCTAGGGCTGGCAAATCCCATCGCCCGCGCATAGAATCGAGAGATTATCCTCTCGCTTTTTTTGTGGTAAAATTAAGGAATATGTTTCAGTCTTTTGGTAAAAAGAGGATATTTCTTTTATTGATATTTCTTCTAATCATTGCAGTTTTAATCTGGGGAGCTGTAATCTGGGAAGAGTTTTTGGAAAGACCTGAAGAAAGTTTAATTCCTGAAAGATTTACTATAATTGTTCTTCCGGATACCCAAAAATATGCTGAAAATTATCCTGAGATTTTTGACAAACAAACAGAATGGATTATAAATCAGAAAGAGAAAAGAAATATTGTTTTTGTTAGTCATGAAGGAGATATTGTAGAGAATTGGGATTCTGAGAAAGAATGGAAGAATATAGACTTTAGTTTGAGTAAATTAGACGGTAGGATAGCTTATGGGTTATTGCCCGGGAATCATGATATGTCTCAATCTCGGCAGACAGATTACTATAATCAATATTTTTCTGTTTCTCGTTTTGGTAATTATGATTGGTGGGGAGGAAATTATCCTTCGGATAGCAATAATAATAATTATCAATTATTCTCTATAGGGAAAGACGATTATATCATACTCCATCTTGAATTTTGTCCCACTTTAGATGTAATTGATTGGGCTAATCAAATATTGAAAGAGAATTCTAAAAGAAGAGCAATAATAACTACTCACGGCTATCTTAATGGAGAAGCTAAAAGGAATATACATGTTTCTTCCAAGCAAAAAGGGGGTTGTGGAAGTTCTCCTGATAATACTCAGTATCTTTGGGATAAATTAATATTTCTTAATCCAAATGTATTTCTGGTTTTGTCGGGTCATGTTCATAGCGAGGCAAGAAGAACAGATAAAAACATATTTAAAGAGCCGGTTTATCAGCTTTTGGCAGATTATCAAGATAGAAAAAACGGCGGCAATGGTTGGCTGAGAATAATAGAGTTTGTTCCAGAAGAGGATAAAATATTTGTTAAAACTTATTCTCCTTATTTAAATAAGTTTGAAAGAGATAAAGATAGCAATTTTTTATTAAATTATGATATGGCAGTTCCTGGATTAGAGTAAATTTGCTATTTTTCTTGTTGACAGAGCTTTGTTTTTTAGTAAGATAAAATATCTGTTAGTTCTTTGACAAAAGGAGGAAAGAAATGATAGAACTTTCAAACGGACACAGGTTTGAGTATATGGCAGCTTCTGGGGCTTTGGCTTTTGATGGCAAAGGATGGCCCTGGGAATGGCCCTTGAGATGGCTGGGAATTCTCGATCCTACCCTTTTTACTGTTGTTATAAAAACTCTGACTTTTAAACCGAGAAAGGGAAATCTAAGATGGTATAATCCTTTTGGGTGTATCAGGCTGATTAAAGAAGGCACGGTTAATTCAGTAGGATTAACTAATAAAGGATATGAATGGTGGTGTGAAGAAATAGGTCCTAAAATCTCAGGAGAGATTCCTTTGGTAGGCTCTATTTTTACAGAAGATCCAGACGAAACTTTTAAGATGTCCTTAGCTTTAGGCGAATTTAGCTTGAAGGGCTTGGTGCTTAACGCTTCCTGTCCCAATACAGAGAGCGGAGTTTTTAATGATACAGAAAGAATAATTGAGTGTTGCAAGGCAGCTAAAAAAGCAACTGCCCTCCCTTTAATTCTAAAGGTATCCGTGGTTCATGATATAGAAGGAATTATTTTTGGCATAGAAAGGATAATTGAAGCTATTTCTATTAACAGTGTACCTTGGGATATTGTTTTCCCTGATAAGAAGAGCCCCTTAGCTCACTTGGGCGGAGGAGGAGTTTCTGGGAGAATTGCTCAGCTTCATACTTGGGGATTTGTAGAAAGAATTGTGAAAGAAACCAGAATCCCAGTCATCGGACCTAGCGTGTGGGATTTTGAAGACATTGAAAGATTGAGAAAATTAGGATCAAAAGCCATTAGTTTTGGCGCAGTTTTTCTTCCGTACCCCTGGCGGCCGACAACTTTTGTTCGCCGAGACAGGAAACAAAGCGTACCTGCACCCGCAAGCCAGAAAGGAGAATAAGCCATGAAACCGGAAGACAGGATTATAGTAGCTTTGGATGTGGATACTCCTACTAAGGCAATATCCTTGGTTAGGGATTTAGCCCCGTATGTGGGGTGTTTCAAAATTGGTTTGGGGTTTATTAATGCCATGTTGGCTTCTGTAATTATTCCTCAAGTAGAGAGTATAGCTGTTATATCCCTTCGGAGAATTCGAGAATTGTTTGGCCTTTTAAAAGGAAATATCCTTTGGGATGGAAAATTTGATGATATTCCAAACACCGTGGGCGGGGCTTCTGTGCCGATTAACAATATAGGCGTTAAAATGTTTAATGTTCATGCTTCAGCCGGCAAGGAGGCGATTGCCAGGGCGGTTGCTGAAAAAGGTAGATCACTTGTCTTGGGTGTGACGGTCTTAACCTCAATTGATAGAGATATGTGCAACTCAATTTTTGGGAAGGATCCGGGAGAAAAGGTTCTTCAGTTCGCTGATTGGCTCGTAGAGGCCGGAGCTGATGGTATCATCTGTTCACCTCAAGAACTAAAGGTGCTAGCAGATGCTGGTATCTCTCGCAAGCTCATGAGAGTTACCCCTGGGATTCGTCCTAAGTGGGCCCAAAAAGGTGATCAGAAGCGGGTAATGACTCCGGCTCAAGCAGTCAAAGCAGGAGCCGATTATTTGGTCATAGGCCGTCCTATCAGGCAGCCGCCAGAAGAGATTGGCAGTCCGGTAGATGCTGCCAAGAGAATCGCAAAGGAGATTGCTAATGTCTCATAGAAAAGAAGAAGGAATAAGTAGAAAACTGGTTTCTAAAGTGATTTCTATGGCAATTAAGCCAGAGTCAATCGGAGAAAACCCCTTAACAGAAGACGAGATGCTCGCACTTTTTAGAGCACATGATGCTGTCTGGCTTCACGATGGCGATTCTGAAAAGCCACATGCTGAATTAACATCTGGAAAATGCAGCAATGGTTATTTTAACTGTTCCAAAATTCTTTGTTTTCCTTCTTTTGCTGAAATCCTTGCTTGGCATCTTGTTTATAAACTTCGGGAACAAGGAATAAAACCAGGGACAATTGACTGGGTCATTGGTTCTCCTTATGCTGCTATTACTCTTTCTTACAAAGTGGCAGAATTACTTGGAGCTGTTCATGGTTTTCCTGAGAAAGATTCGACAGTAGTCCCGACCGATCCCAAAGGGAAAAGAATGCTTTGGAAGCGTTGGCAGATTCCTAAAGGCGCAAGGGTTCTCCAGGTTGAGGAACTTGTTACTACCAGCGGGACTTTTAAAGCAGTCCGCCGGTCAATAGAAGAAGGCAACCCTGAGCCGGTTGAATTTTTACCTATTATCGGCGCCCTGGTTCATCGTCCACCCAAGCTTCCCGCAGATTATGGCGATCTGAAAGTTTCCGCTTTAATTGAAAGAAAAGTTTGGGCAGTTGACCCCAGTGAGTGCCCGTTGTGCGAAGCGGGTTCTAGGCGTGTGAAGCCCAAAACTCATTGGACAGAATTGACCGGCTAAAGCTGAAAGGAGGTGAAAAGATGGCAGGAAGACATGAAGGTTTAGATCCGGAGATAATTGATTCCAAAGTGGATGACCACATAGAGGCTGCCATAGAGCAGCTACAAGAACATGTAGCTCCGACTCTGAATAGTTATGAGGCATTTTTGAGAAGAGAGTTGGATTGGCTTCAGACAGAAAGAGAGAGAAGAAACGTGAAGTTGCCCTGATAAATAAAGGAGTTCATTGATAAAAAAGATAAGCCACCGATTAAGTAAAAAACGGTGGCTTTTTTTCTTAAGTTATCCCCAATTTTTGACTTGATTTCAAGCTGATTTTAGGATAAAATAGAGTATATAGATAGCGTTAACGAATATACACATACGAATATTTATGGATATAAAAAAAATTAAAATTGAGGCTCAAAAAGAGGTAAAGAAAGCAGAAGGTTTAAAGGATTTAGACCAAGTTTACAAAAAGTATTTAGGTAAGAAAGGCGAGCTTACTCAGATTTTAAAGTCTCTTAAAAAAGTTCCCAAAAATGAAAGAAAGAAAAGAGGGAAATTAGCCAATCAATTAAAAAAGGAGCTTAACTTCTTGATAGAGGGAAAGAAAAAGAAGTTTCAGGTTTTAGGTTCCGACTTTCAAGAGAAACTGGATATTACTATTCCTGGGAAAAAACTCAGGGTAGGTCATTTACATCCTTTGACCTTAACTAAAAGAAAGATTGAAGAGATTTTTCAGGGTATGGGTTTTTCTATTGTTGAGGGTCCTGAAATTGAAACGGAGTGGTATAACTTTGACGCTTTAAATATTCCTGTTGACCATCCAGCCCGAGACCTTTGGGATACTTTTTATTTAAAAAATGGGTTGCTTTTGCGCACTCATACTTCACCGGTTCAGATAAGGTATATGGAAAAGAATAATCCTCCTCTAAGAATTATTATTCCCGGTAGGGTTTTTAGACACGAAGCAACCGATGCCTCTCATGATTTTGAATTTTGGCACATAGAAGGACTAATGGTAGGTAAAAATATTTCAGTAGCAAACTTTAAAGCAGTTATTAAAAAATTTTCCCAAGAATTTTTTAGAAAAGATATAAAATTAAGATTAAGACCAAGTTATTTCCCGTTTGTGGAACCTGGTTTTGAAATAGACATTTCCTGTTTAACTTGTGGAGGAAAAGGTTGTCCGGTTTGTTCTCAGACAGGTTGGATAGAAATGATAGGAGCAGGAATGATTCATCCAAATGTTTTTAAGAATTCTGGTTTGAATCCAAAACTCTGGCAAGGTTTTGCTTTTGGAATAGGAATGGATAGATTAGCTATGATGAAGTATAAAATTGATGATGTTAGATTGTTTCATAAAGGAGATTTAAGATTTTTAGAACAATTTTAATTATGGTTTTTTCTTATAATTGGTTACAATCTTTTTTCGAAAGCAAGTTGCCAAAATCCAATAAATTGGCAGAACTTTTAACTATGCATAGTTTTGAAGTAGAGGGCATTAAAAAAAAAGGAGAAGATGCTCTTTTAGATATAGATGTTCTTCCTAATAGGAGTTCTGATTGTCTTTCTCATTTAGGTGTTGCTAAAGAGATAGCAGCCATTATAGGAAAAAAAATAAAAATTCCTCCTATTAATTTAAAAGAAAATAAAAGCTCTAAGTCAAAAGATTTTATTAAAGTTGAGGTTAGAAGTAAAAAGGATTGTTCCCGCTATACAGCCAGAGTAATAGAAAATATTAAAGTGGGTCCTTCTCCTAAATGGATTAGAGAAAAAATAGAAGCTTGTGGCTTGCAGTCAATAAACAATATCGTAGATATTGCCAACTATGTAATGTTAGAAACAGGCCAGCCCTTGCATGCTTTTGATTTTGATAAAATTAAGAGCGTTCAAAATCAAAAATACAAATCAAAGCTCAAAAATATAATTGTAAGAAGAGCTAAAAAGGGAGAGAAGATTATTACTTTAGATAACGGAGAATATAGTTTAGATAGGGATATTTTAGCCATAACTGATGAAGAAAATCTTTTAGCTATAGCTGGTATAAAAGGAGGGAAAAAAGCTGAAATTAAAAAAGAAACCAAAACTATAGTTTTAGAATCGGCTAACTTTAATTATCTTGCGATAAGAAGAGCTTCATGGAACTTGGGATTGAAAACCGATGCTTCTTGGCGATTTGAAAATGAAATTGATCCTAATCTTACCAAGGAAGCTATTGATAGAACAGCTTACTTAATACAAAAAATCGCTGAAGGTAAAATAGCTTCTGGAATAGTTGATTTTTATCCTAAAAAGAGGGTTTCCGGAAAGATTAATCTAGACCCGGGTTATGTTAGGAATTTGTTAGGAATTGATATTAAAGATAAAGAAGTAAAGGATATTTTAAAGAGATTGAATTTTGAGGTCAAAAAGAAAGGAAAAGTTTTTGAAGTAAAAATTCCTACTAGACGTTTAGATCTTTTAATAGCAGAAGATTTAGTGGAAGAAGTTGGAAGATTATATGGTTTTCAAAAAATTCCAGCTGTTTTTCCAATAGCTTCTTTAATTCCCCCCAAGAAAAATTTTAGTATCTATTGGGAAAATATCATTAAAAATATTTTAAAAGAAGCAGGATTTACAGAGGTCTATAATTATTCTTTTATTGGAGAGAAAAAAGCTAATGCCTTTGGCTATAAAAAAGGGGAATTAGTAGAATTAGAGAATCCCTTAAGTTTAGATTATAAGTATTTGAGGCCCAGCTTGATTCCCAATCTTTTGAAGAATCTAAGAGAAAATTCCAAGAACTTTAAGGATATTAATATCTTTGAATTGGGAAAAATATTTACCCCAAATAATAAACAGTTAGAAAAAAAAGTGCTCTCTGTCCTGTCTACTAATTCTGACTTTTATACTTTTAAGGGAATTGTAGATTTGCTTTTGAATAAGTTAGGGATTAGTGAAATTTGGTATGATGATTTTAAAGTCAGTCCAGAAGAAAGCAAGAAGAATTTTTGGGAAGAAGGCAGGCGCGCTGAAATTAAAGTAGCTTCTCAAGAGATAGGATTTTTAGGAGAGATTTCTCCCGAGATTTTGAAAAAGATGAAAATTAATAGAAGAGTGGTTTTATTTGATATTAATTTTGAAGAGTTACAGAAACTTTGTTCTGAAGAACAAGAATACCAGCCAATTTCTCAATATCCTTCAGCGGTAAGAGATATAGCTGTTTTGGTACCGGCAGAAGTTAGGGTAGAGGAGGTATTAAACAAAATTAATATTGTCGGGAGATCTTTAATTCGGGATATTGATCTTTTTGATATTTACGAAGGAAAGCCTTTGCCTATCAATAAAAAGAGTTTTGCTTTTCATATAATCTATCAAGCAAAAGATAGAACACTTTCAGCAAAAGAGATAGACGCTCTTCAGCAAAAAATAGTCGAAGCTTTAGAAAAAAATCCTGAATGGGAAATAAGAAGATAAAATAATACTACAGAAATGAAAAAAACAACCCAAAAACCAAAGAAAGAAACCAAAGCTAAAAAGCCTTCGAAAAAGGAGGGAGCTTACACCGCTAAGGATATTTATGTTTTAAAGGGCTTGGAACCTGTGAGAAAAAGGCCAGCAATGTATATTGGTTCAACCGGTCCTGACGGTCTTCACCATTTAATTTGGGAAACGTTGGATAACGCACTCGACGAGGCAATGGCAGGTTATGCCAAAAATATTAAAGTTACTCTTTTGCCTGATAATCAGGTAAGGACGGATGATGACGGTCGGGGAATTCCTGTAGAAAAGCACCTAACAACCAAGAAGTCAGCTTTAGAGACGGTAATGACCACTTTACATGCTGGGGCAAAATTTGGCGGGAAGGCCTATCAGGTAGCAGGCGGTCTTCATGGAGTAGGAGTTTCGGTTGTTTGCGCTTTATCTAAATATATGCGGGCTGAGGTTTGCCGGAACGGGGTGAGGTATTATCAAGAGTATTCTCGGGGCAAGTCAAAAACAAAAGTTAAGAAAATAGGGTCTTGTAGACAAACCGGAACAACCGTTATATTTGAACCCGACTTGGAGATTTTTAAGGAAGTTAAATTTGATTCTAAAAGGATTTTAAATCACTTGCGCCAGCAAGCTTATTTAACTAAAGGGGTTAGAATCACTTTTAAAGATAAAAGAGAAGGCAAAGATAATAGTTATAGTTTATATTTTGAAGGGGGACTTGCTTCTTATATCAAATATTTAGTTCATGGAAATAATCCTTTGCATGATAATATTTTCTACGTTTTAAGAGAAAAAGAAGATATTTTGGTTGAAGCAGCTTTTCAATATACAGAAGAATATGAAAGTTATGAAGAAAGTTTTGCTAATAATATTTTTACAGGAGAAGGAGGGACCCATTTGACAGGTTTTCGTTCAGCTTTAACCAGAAGTTTGAATGATTATGCCAGGAAAAATGATTTTCTTAAAAAACCAGATGATAATCTTTCAGGGCAAGACGTTAGGGAAGGATTAACTGCTGTAATTTCTGTTAAGATAAAAGATCCCCAGTTTGAGGGGCAGACAAAAGCTAAGCTGGGAAATACTGAAGCTAAGATAGCTGTAGATCAAGCGGTTTCTGAGACTCTGACAGATTTTTTTGAAAGAAACCCTAGAGATGCCAAGGCCATTATTGGAAAATGTGTTTTATCTGCTAGAGCCAGAAAAGCAGCCAAAACAGCAAAAGAGACAGTTTTGAGAAAAGGAGTTTTGGATGGTTTGACTTTGCCCGGAAAATTAGCAGATTGTTCTTCGAAAAAACCTGAAGAATCGGAGTTATTTGTGGTGGAGGGCGATTCGGCCGGAGGAAGTTGTAAGTCGGGTCGGGATAGAAAGTTTCAGGCAATTTTACCTCTTAAAGGTAAGATATTAAATGTAGAAAAGGCAAGAATAGACAGAATTCTTTCTTCAAAAGAAATTAGGGCTCTAATTATAGCTTTGGGAACGGGTATAGGAGAAGATTTTGATATTGGTAGAATAAGATACCATAGAATTATTTTAACTCTTGATGCTGATGTAGACGGATCTCATATTAGAACTTTGCTTTTAACTTTCTTTTACCGTTATTTCAGAGCAATTATTGAAAAAGGATATTTATATATCGCCCAACCTCCTCTTTATGCAATTCAGTTAGGGAAAAAAATAGAATATGCCTATTCAGATGATGGGAAAAAGAAAATTATAGATAAATTAGAAAAAGAAAGAAAAGGAGCTAATATTTCCATTCAAAGATATAAGGGTTTGGGTGAAATGAATCCTTCTCAGCTTTGGGAAACCACTATGAATCCCGAGAACAGGATTTTACTTCAAGTTACAGTTGAAAATACTAAAGAAGCAGATAAGACCTTTGACACTTTAATGGGAAAGGAAGTAGCTCCCAGAAAGAAGTTTATTCAGACTTACGCTAAGAAAGTTGAAAATTTAGATATTTAATGACAAGTTGATTCTTGACATTAAGTTTATCTTTGGTTATCATTAAGTAGATGGTCTTAAAGACCGTTTTTTAAGACAATGAAAATTACTAATCTTCCTCAAAAAATTATTCCTTTTTTAAAGGAAGTTAAACTGGAAATTAAGAAAGTTAATTGGCCCACCAGAAAGGAAACAATAAAGTATACTTTGATTGTAATTGGATCTTCTATTGCTGTTGCTATTTTTTTGGGGGGGTTTGACTTTCTTTTTGCTAGAATCTTAAAGAGATTTATTCTTTAGCCTAGCAGTTTTTATATTATGCCAAAGCAGAAATTACCTCAAAAAAGAAATTGGTATGTAATTCATACTTATTCTGGTTATGAAGATGCGGTAGCTAAGAATCTTAAACAACGAGTTGAATCTTTAGGAATGGAAGATAAAATATTTGATGTGATAGTTCCCAAAGAGAAAAAAATCAAGATTAAAAATAGCAAAAGAAAGGTTGTGGAAGAGAAAATTTATCCAGGCTATGTGTTGGTGGAAATGGTAGTTACAGATGATTCTTGGTATGTGGTAAGAAATACTCCCAATGTGACAGGTTTTGTCGGTGTGGGAACTACTCCTGTTCCTGTTTCTACTCAGGAGATTAATAGTTTGAAAAAGAGAATGGGGGTAGAAAAACCCCAGCTTAAGATAGAATTTAAAGTAAGGGATTCTGTTAAGATTATTGACGGTCCTTTTAAAGATTTTGACGGCAAGGTTTCAGAGATTGATAAGGAAAAAGGAAAGGTTAAGGTATTAGTTAATATGTTTGGCAGAGATACCCCCGTCGAATTAGATTCTCTTCAGATAAAGAAACTATGATATGAAGAAACCAAAAGCTATTATAAAACTTCAAATACCAGGTGGTAAAGCCACTCCTGCTCCTCCCGTAGGACCTGCTTTGGCTCCTCATGGAATTAATATCTCAGAGTTTTGCCAAAAGTTTAACGATAAAACAAAAGAGCAATTAGGCTTTATAATCCCCGTAGAGGTTACAGTTTATGGAGATAGAAGCTATGATTTTGAGTTAAAACAGCCTCCCGCCTCAGAGTTATTGAAAAAAGCAGCTGGTATTGAAAAAGGTTCCGGTCTCCCCAATAAAGAAAAGGTAGCTAAGATTAGTAAATCTCAACTTGAAGAAATAGCCAAGAAGAAAATGCCGGATTTGAATACTACAGACATTGAACAGGCAATGAAAATAATAGAGGGAACAGCTAAAAACATGGGTATTGAGATAACACCATGAAAAATGAAAAAAAACCTAAACACGTTCGTCCTACTTGGGATGAATATTTTCTAAATTTATTGGGGTCTCTTAGTCAAAGAGCAACTTGTGATCGAGGTTATAATGCGGCAGTTGTTGTAAGTCCAGAGAATACTATTTTGGCTACAGGTTATACAGGGGCGCCGCCGGGTCAGCCGCATTGTGATGATGTTGGACATATGATGAGAACGGTGATTGATGAGAAAGGTAATAAATCTCAACATTGTGTAAGAACATTGCATGCTGAAGAAAATGCTATTTTGCAGTGCGCTAAAGATGGCACAAAGATTGAGGGAGCGACAATTTATACCAAGTTAGTTCCCTGTTATAATTGCGCTATGAGAATAGTGCGTGTAGGTATAAAAAGGGTAGTGGCTCAAAAAAGATATCATGCTGATAAATTATCCTTAGAATTATTTAAAAGTGCTGGCGTAGAATTAGTCGTTGTTAATGATACAGTAGAAAAATATGACCGGCAATAAATTTGTTTTTATAGATAATAAATTTACTTTGCTCCGTAAAAAAAGGTGATGAAGAAAAATAATTATTCTGGAAAACTTATAGTCATAGAAGGATTAGATGGCTCAGGTCAAAGTACTCAGGTAAAACTCCTAAGAGATTTTTTAATTAAAAAAGGCTTTGAGGCAGTTTTAACAAAAGAACCAACCTTAGATTCCAAGGCAGGAGAGAAGATTAGAGAAATTTTAGATGAAAAAATTAAAACAACTCCTAGTGAATTACAAGATTTGTTTGTTGAAGACAGAAAAGAGCATTTAGAAGAATTAATTATTCCTGCTTTAAAAGAAGACAGGTTTGTTGTTTTAGATAGATATCTCTTTTCTACTTTAGCTTATGGGGCAGCTGATGGCTTGGATTTAGATGAATTGATTAAAAAGAATAATGATTTTCTTTTGCCAGATATAACATTTATTTTAAATGTTTCGGCTAAAACCTGTATTTCAAGAATAGAAAAAAGAGGAACAGATAAAACTTTATTTGAAAAAGAAAAACAACTTTCTAAAGTTCTGGAAAACTACAAGCTGTTTCCAAAAATGTTTGATAATGTTAAAATAGTTGATGGTGAAAAATCAATAGATGAAGTTTTTGAAGATATTAAAAAGGTCGTTCTTTTACAAGTCCTTAACGGGAAGGAGAAGTAAAATGGCAGAAGTGCTGAAAAAGGTGGGAACTCACAAAATCTTGTCTATAATGGCAGGGATTGAAGGAGAAAATCCTCTCCAGCTTATTGAGAAAGCAGGGAGGACAGCTTACCAAAGCAGAGACAAAATTACAAATGAATCAGCTACAAGGTTTGTTGAGATGTTGAGAAAAAGAGGACATGAGTCTGTTTTAGAACATTCTTGTATGACAGTGGAGTTTAGTAATGTTTCTCGTGGTTTCACTCACGAGTTGGTCCGCCATAGATTAGTGGCTTATACCCAAGAATCTACGAGGTATGTAGATGAAAGCGATTTGAAAGTAGTTATTCCGCCAGATAAAGATAAAGATGAGAGACTTGTTGTTTTGAATTTGCCGGGTGGTGATTCTTCGGAAGTTTCCTTTCAAGAGTGGGTAGATTTAAATGAACAAATGTATAGGGGCTTAAGAGAAAAGGGTTGGATTCCTCAAGATGCTAGACAAATCCTGCCTATTGGGATTAAAGCTCAAATTGTAGCCACGGCTAATCTTAGAGAGTGGCGTCATATTTTTTCTCTTCGTTGCTCTCCCGCAGCTCATTGGGAGATTAGAGGAGTGATGGTAAATCTTTTGAAGGACATTCAGAAGAAAATTCCTGTCATCTTTGACGATTTTCAGATTTCGGAAGACGGTCAGAGCGCCAAGAAAGTTTAAAAGAACAGACCTAAAAACTCTTGGGGAAACCGGGGGCTTTTATTTTTAACTCTTTTTTTGATATAATTAAAAGAAGTTAATCTAATTTTTATGAAATATACTACAGTTGTAGGCTTAGAAATACATATTGAATTAAAAACCAAGAGCAAAATGTTTTGTTCTTGTTTGAATGATCCCAATGAGAAACATCCTAATGTTAATATTTGCCCGGTTTGTACTGCTCAACCGGGTTCTTTGCCTGTTATCAATAAAGAAGCAGTTAGAAAAACAATAAAAACTGGTTTTGCTTTAAATTGTAAAATAGCGAAAACTTCTAAGTTTGACAGAAAAAACTATTTTTATCCCGATCTTCCCAAAGGCTACCAAATTTCACAATATGATATGCCTTTGTGCAAAGGAGGTTTTTTGGAAGTTGACGGCAGAAAGATTGATATAACCAGAATACATTTAGAAGAAGATACGGGCAAACTTATTCACCCTAAAGGCAAAAACTATTCTTTGGTTGATTTTAACAGGGCAGGGATTCCTTTAATGGAGCTGGTTACAGAACCTGATTTAGAAACAGCTCAAGAGGCAAGAAAATTTGCGGAGAAGCTGCGTCTTATTGCAAGATATCTTGGTGTGTCAGACGCTGATATGGAAAAAGGTCAAATGCGTGTTGAGGCTAATATTTCCCTTAGATCTGGCGAAAAACAAGGAACTAAAGTAGAGATTAAGAACTTGAACTCTTTTAGAGCTGTGGAAAGAGCTTTAGAATATGAGATTGAGAGGCAGAAAGATGTTTTGGAATCAGGGGACAAAGTAATTCAAGAAACAAGAGGATGGGATGAAAGTAGGGGAGTTACTTTTTCTCAAAGAGTAAAAGAAGAAGCTCATGATTATAGATATTTTCCGGAGCCGGATCTTCCCACCCTTCATTTTTCAATGGATTTCTTGAATAAAATAAAAGCTGAGGTTCCAGAACTTCCTCAGCAAAGAAAAGAAAGGCTGAAAAAAGAGTACAATTTAGATAAAAAGACAGCTGATATTTTTGTAGCCAACAAAGACCTTGGAGAATATTTTGAAAAAGTAATGTCAGAATTAAGAAACTGGGTTAAAGCTATTGAAAAAGAGATTACAGAAAAAGAATCTAAAAAATTAACAAAGCTCGCTACAAATTATATTCTTACAGACCTTCAAGGCCTTTTAAAAGGGGCTTCTGTAGAAGGAGAGGATTTTTTTATAACTCCTGAAAACTTTGCAGAGTTTATCAATTTAATTTATGAAGGAAAAATATCCAGTAAAATTGCCAAGAAAGTTTTAGAAGAAATGTTTTCTACAGGAGCTGATCCCTCTCATATTATAGAGGAGAAAGGCTTATCTCAAATTGAAGATACGGGAGAAATAGAAAAGATTATAAAAGACGTAATTTCAAAAAATAAAAAAGCAGTTGATGATTACAAAAAAGGAAAACAAACAGCTCTTCAATTTTTAGTCGGCCAGGTAATGGCCCAGACCCGAGGTCGTGCCAATCCTGACACAGTAAACCAACTTCTAAAAAAACTCCTCAAATAGTTTTTGAATAAAAAAAAGAGGCCAAAAGTTTATACTTTCGGCCTTTTATTTTTCACCACTCAGAAACTGAGGTGAGAAATGTAAATCTGAGATTGTCAGGATTTGCCCGATTGAGATTGACTTAAGGTATCAATCAATCTCTGCCTGTGGATTTTTTTATATTTTGGAAAACTTGGATAAGCCAAGTTTTAATGTTATTTTAAAAAGTTTCTTACTAATTTTTCTGCCTCTTTTGTGTTCTTTATCCAATGAATTCTTTTGTCACGTTTTCCGCCCGAGGCAGATCCGCCGTGGGCGGAAAACCAGGTCATCTGGCGTTTGGCAAAGTGCTCTATTTCTTTTTGGAGTTTTTCTATCATTTGTTCACGGGTTAGTTTTTGTTGAAGATATTGTGCGATAAATCTGTATTCTAAACCGAATTCTTCTAAACGTCTCCAAGAAAGACCTGATTTTTTTAATTTTTTGACTTCAGCTATCATTCCTTTTTTTAATCTTTTTTCTAATCTTTCTTTTATTCTTTTTTTTAATTCTTCTTTTGGTTTTTTAATTCCAAGAATTAAAACATCAAATTTTGGAGATTTTTTTTTAAAAAGGGGAACGGGCTTTTTTGTTTTTAATACAATTTCTAAAGCTCTAATTAACCGGCGGGGATTATTTTTTTCAATGGTTTTAGCTCTTCTGGGATCTAATTTTTTAAGTTTTGAGAAGAGTTCTTTTGCTGATCTCTTTTCAAGTATTTTCCTTAGTTTCCAGTCAGGTTTTATTTCTGGAATTGTAATATCATCAACTACTGCTTGGATATAAAAGCCGGTTCCTCCGACTAAAAAAGGAATTTTCCCATCACTACCAGAAATTCCTTCGGAATTTTGGTGTGAGGGCAAGCTTTTTTTATGGATTTTGTTTATTGCTTCTAACGCTAGTTTTTTATATTGGGCGACGGTGAATTTTTTTTTAGGAGAAGACACATCTAAAAGATAGTGGGGGATACCTTGCATTTCTTTTTTTGTTATTTTTCCCGTTCCAATATCCATTCCTTTGTAAACTTGTCTTGAATCAGCTGAAACTATCTCTCCATTAAACTTTTTTGCTAGTTTTATAGATAAATCAGTTTTCCCCGAAGCGGTTGGTCCTAATATTACAATTAGTTTTTCCATAATTTAAGTAATTAATTTTCCCTTTAATCCCCATGGTAAAGCATCTGTAATTTTTACTTTGATGAATTTGCCGAGAAGGTTTTTAGCTGAGTTGACTTTTATTGTCTTATACTTTTTGCTTTTTCCAATCCAGGTATTAGAATCTCTTTTTCTATTTATTAAAACCCTTATCTCTTTTCCTATATATTTTTTATTTTTCTTTAAAGCTGTTTCTTTAAGAATATCGGTTAAAACTTTTTCTCTTCTGTTTTTTTCTTTCTGGGAGACATTGTCTTCTAATTTCGAAGCTGCAGTTTGAGAACGAGGGGAGTATTTGGAAATATATGCCATATCGTACT
>CAZFHD010000001.1:27151-35808 GCA_964518455.1 uncultured Candidatus Saccharibacteria bacterium
TATTTCCTTAAAAAGCTTTGCTGTATTATTAAATTGCTCTTTTGTTTCTCCGGGAAAGCCCACGATAATATCTG
This sequence comes from uncultured Candidatus Saccharibacteria bacterium, assembly GCA_964518455.1. Taxonomy (GTDB): domain Bacteria; phylum Patescibacteriota; class Minisyncoccia; order Minisyncoccales; family GWA2-38-27; genus CAZDXV01. The sequence continues at coordinate 27,226 of CAZFHD010000001.1, forward strand.
TAGAGATAGTAATTTCTGACACTTCTTTTCTTATTTTTTTAATGAGGTTTTTGTATTCTTTTATATTATAGAGGCGATTCATTCTTTTTAAAATCCCATCGTCTCCTGACTGAGCTGGAAGATTAAGATATTCTGTAACTTTCTCGCATTCTTTAATAGCTTTGATTAAGTCATTAGAAAAATCTTTTGGATGAGAAGAAGTAAATCTAATCCAAAAATCTCCCGGAATTCCATTAATTTTTCTAAGTAATTTTGGAAAATTTATTTTTCGCTTATTGTTTATTATTCTTTGTTTGTTGTTATATGAGTTGACATTTTGGCCTAAAAGCCATATTTCTTTATAGCCGCGTTTGATTAAATTTTTGATCTCGCAGGTAATTTCTTTAGCTGGTCTTGATATTTCTCTACCTCGTGTGTAGGGAACTACACAATAGGCGCAGAAATTATTACATCCGGTCATTATGGGTATATTTGCGGAAAATCCATTAGTGTAACTTGGCTTTATTTTTAAATAATTTGTTGTATTAATTAGGTCTTTTCCCGAGATCATTTCTTTAGATTTCAGTATTTGAGGCCATTTGGGCAGGCTTTTAATATCTAAAAGAAGGTCAAATTTTTTAGAAAGGTTTTTTTTGTCTTTTTTAAGGATACATCCTGTTAAAATGCTTTGAATGCTTCTTTCTTTTTTAAGCTTTTCTATTCTAAGGGCCAAGCCATAAACTCTGTCTACTGCAGATTGTCTTACAGAACACATATTTACCACTACCAAATTTGCCCCTTCAATTTTTGGGGTGGGCCTGTAATTTGTTTTTTGAAGAATAGTGGCGATTCTTTCAGAGTCTGACTTATTCATCTGGCAGCCAAATGTTTTGATATAGTACTTCATAGAGGTTATTCTATAATAGAAAAACAGCCCTTGGAAGGGCTGTTTTTCTGGAAACTTCTTTATTAGTCTGCGATTTGGGATTTTATTTCTTGTCTTGGTTGAAGAGAGGAAGAAAGTATGCATTTATTTCCGTTAAAGCACTTGCCGGGCCCACAATCACAGATTTTTACCTCATAGCTGTATTCTGGCGCGCAACCGCAAGGGCCGATAAGGCAAAGATTGGGAAAATCGTTAGCGCTTTTACAACATATTGATGTTGATACTTTTCCTCCAGAATCTATACATGCTTGTTCTTTTTCTTTAATTTCTGATTTGATATTTTCCAAAATTTCTAATTGGCTCTCTTTTTCTCCTGGAATTTGCTCAATATATTTTTTAAATCTTTCTTGCTCTTCTTCAGAAAGTTTTTCTAATTTTCCCTTAAGTGTTTCAAGGATCTCGCCCTCTTTTTCTATTAATTTTTCTTTCATATCTTCTGGCATTTTGTTTCTAACTCGTTTTAGAATTTCTAAGTCCTTGAATTCTTTGAATTTGCTGCCTGTTTGTGTTTCAACAGCATCTTTTAATTGTTGAGCAATTCTATCTTTTTCTTCAAGTTTTAGCATTACATCTTTAAATCTTTCTAAATGACTTTCTCTTACTTCTTTAATTTTTTCAAAGACCTCTAGTGGGACTTGTTCTTCTAACTTTTCTAATAGCTTTTGATGTAAAATCTGCTGGCTAGTATATTTTTCCATGAACTCTTTTACTTTTGGGTTTTCCTGAGTTTTTTCTTTGATTTTTTCAGCTTGAGATTTAATTTTCTCCACTGCGTTTTTGTATTTTTCTGCTGTTTTTTTTAATATTTCTGGATCTTTCTTTTTTTCAACCAATTTCTTTAACTCAATTAATCTTTCATTAGCAAACTTATTTTCTAATTCTATTTTTTTGACCGAGTTAAAAGTAAAAACTGACCTAATTTTTCTGTTCCATTCTTTTAGAAAATAAAAAGGGCTGTCTGGCAATAATCGGGGTTCTTTAACGCTTAGGTTTTCAGCTGAAACTTCTTGGTCAATAACCACCTCTTCAATTATTCCTTCTTCATTTGTTCCAGTAGTTGCATTTTCTTGGGCAAGGGAAACTAGGCCTATTTCCAGCCCGAGACAAATTATCATTAAGATTAAAACAAATTTTATTGGGCGATACATAACTATAATGCCTAATTTCAATCGATCTAATACCTAATAAAGTTTAGAAATTAGAAATTAGAAATTTACTATTAATGTATTTTTTCTTTTTTTTCTTTTAAGTAGTACCTCCATTGTTCTACAAACTCAATGAAAACCATAAAGGGCATATCTATTAAAGCAGAAAATATAGCTGCTATTACATTGTATCTTTTCCATCTAACTGTTAGCCATTTTCCTAACTGGATAATAGGAATAGCAAAAGGATCAAAAAAGAAACGGAGAATGCTTTCTTTTTCTTCAATTATCTGAAGTTCTTTTGCTCTTTGCCTGATTTTAGCTCCAGCGAAGGCAATTAAGGAAAGGAAAATAATAAAGATGAGGTAAGATAGGGGAGGGAAGTTTACTTGATAGAGTCCCCAAATTATCAAACCTACTACAATAGTAAATCCTATTGTGTAAAGGAAGTGGATTATAAAATTTACAATAAAACTTCTTTTGGCGAAAGCCTTAATTTCATAAGTATCTTTTTCTTCCCTTTTGTAAACTATTTTCATTGTTTCCATTATTATCTGGGTGAGATTTTCTTTTTTGGGGGGCTTAATAGTTATAACCAGAATAAACATTAAAAAGGTAGGGCCTAAAATATCTACTCCCACAGCCAAGAAGTTAAAATAACCTGTTAAAAGCTTTGTGGCAGGTATTTCTATAGCTAATAAAGAAATAATGTTGGTAAGAAAAATAGATAAAGTAGAATAGAAAGCGGCTCTTCCCAATCTTGATTTCAAAGTCCTCACTCTTTCATTGTAAGCTTCTTTTATTGATTCTTCTAAAACTTCTGGGTTTTTAATTTTGGTTTCAATTTCTTGATGATTTGCGGAAAGAACATCACCTAAAAGCAAGTAAAGGGTATCATATTTTTCACAGATTTTATAGAATTTATCAGCTAGGAGATGATTTAAATCTTTTTCTATTTTTTTCCAAAGAGAATAAATATTTTCTGCCGCTTCCCTTAATCTGTCTTCTGAAATATTTTTCCAGTTGGGGTATCTATATTTCAAAAGATGATAACTAATTACAGGGGCATCTAATTTAAAAAGAGCTCTTTGAACTGCAATATATATCTGGATTTCTTTTTCTTTTTCTGAAACTCCTTTAAATTTTAGAACTCCCTCATTTAATTTAATTCTTTCTTTCATTAACTCAAACATATAATCGATTAAAGCCCTTTCTTTTGAAGGTAGAGTTAAAATTTCTTCTATTTCACAAGCTGCTATTGAGCAAAGCCAATTATATAATTGCAGCTTGGATTTTTCTTTCTTCTCTTTACCAAAACTATGGTTTAAAATAAAGACGTACTTGTCAATAATTTTTTGAACTTGAGGGATTTTTTTCTCTTCAATTCTATCGTTAGGAAAATGTCCTCCTCTGACTAATTCTAAAACCAAGGATTTGGCGATTTCTTGGTCAGAAACTTTGCCGTTGGTGATATTTACACTCGAAAAAAACTTTCTTTTAAGGATTCTTTCAATAGCCCTTTTTCTTAAAAGGTGTTCTTCTTTCCAGTCAATAATACCTCTTACTTTTTCGTAAAAAGCTGCTACCCTTGAAGCAACCTCATCTACATGAATAGTAGTTGCTCCTTCTTTGGATTTTTGAGATTGATGCCAATCTTGATATTTTTGTATTAAGTTTTTGGTATTTTCTGAAACTTCTGGCATAAACTATTTTTTCTTTTCTAATTCTTTTTTAATCTTTTTAATAAATTTATTCAGCTTTATCATTCCAACATCTCCCTTTCCTCTTTCTCTTATTCTTACTGATTTTTCTTTTATCTCTTTATCTCCTACTACTAAAATGTAGGGGATTTTTTGAATTTCTCCCTCTCTAATTTTTTTAGAAACAGTTTCATTTTCTTCTTTTATTTCTGTTCTAAAGAAGCTTAACTCCTTTTTAATTTGTTGAGCATATTTTTTATGGCGGCTGCCAACCGGGATTATCCAAATTTGAACAGGAGAGAGCCAGAGAGGAAAAGCGCCGGCATAATGTTCAATCAGGATACCTATAAATCTTTCTAAGGAACCTAACAATGCCCGATGGACCATAATTGGTTCTTTCTTTTTACCTTTTTGGTCGATATAAAAAACGTTAAAAGCTTTCGGTAGATTAAAATCAATTTGAAAAGTGCTTAGTTGCCAGAGCCTTCCCAAAGAATCTTTTATTTTAATATCAATTTTAGGACCGTAAAAGATTCCTCCCTCGGGGTCAATTTGATATTTTAATTTTAGTTTTTTGCAAGCATACTTTAGAGAATTAGTAGCTTTCTTCCACATTTTTTCGGTTCCCATAAATTTTTTGGGCCGAGTAGATAAATAAATTTCGTAATCCTCAAATCCAAAAGTTTTAAGAATTTTAAGGCCGTATTTTAAAATTGAAACTAATTCCTTTGATAATTGTTCAAGAGTGCAAAAGATATGAGCGTCGTCTTGGGTGAAACCGCGGACTCTGGTTAGCCCATGCAAAACTCCTGATTTTTCATATCGATAAACCGTTCCTAATTCAGCAAACTTTAGAGGTAAGTCCTTATAGCTTCTGATTTTTGATTGATAAATTTTAATATGAAAAGGACAATTCATTGGTTTCAACAAATATTCTTCCTCATCAATTTTAATGGGAGAATACATGTTTTCCCGATAGAAATTCCAATGGCCGGAAGTTTTCCAAAGGTTAAGTTTTCCAATATGAGGAGTCCAAACCCATTGATAATCTTGGAAGTTTAATTCTTGATATAGATAACTTTCAATAATATGGCGTAAGATAGTCCCTTTGGGATGCCAGAGGGGAAGGCCGGCTCCAATTTCTTCATTAATACTGAATAATTCTAATCTCCGTCCCAATTTTCTATGGTCTCTTTTTTCTGCTTCTTCTATTTTTTTTAAATGTTCTCTGAGTTTCTTTTTATCTTTAAAAGCTACTCCGTAAATACGAGTAAGCATAGGATTTTTTTCATCTCCTTTCCAGTAAGCTCCGGCTATCTTTGTAAGTTTGAATCCTCTAGGATTTATCTCTTTGCTAGATTTTATATGAGGTCCTTTGCAAAGATCTACGAAATCGCCGCTTTTATATATGGTTATATCCTTTATTTCTTTTATTAGTTCTAATTTATAAGGCTCTTTTTTAAAGATATTTTTAGCTTTCTTTTTGGAAATTTTTTCTTTCTTAAAAGAGAGATTCTCTTTAATAACCCTTTTCATTCTTTTTTCTATTTTAGAGAGGTTTTCTTCTGAAATATTTTCTTTAAAATCAAAATCGTAATAAAAACCGTCCTCTATTGCAGGACCCACTCCTAACTTAACATCAGGATACATTTCCTTAATGGTTAAAGCTAAGATATGAGCTAAGGAATGACGGATGGTTTCTATTTTAGCCATATTAAGTGTAAGTAAGAAATTTTAGTGTTGTTTATATTTTTTCGTCTATAATCTAGAATTAAGATGGAAGGTCTGACCTTTCAACTTAATTTTAGCATGAATTAAGCTATGAATTAAGCTTCATTTACCACTTCTTCTATTGATTCTGCTACTACTTTGGTATCTCCGTTTCTGTTGTCAATTCTTCCAGATATTAAAACCACTTTGTTTTCTTGAAAAACAGTAGGATTTTGTTGAATTAAGTTAGGGAAAACTACGACTTCTATTTTGTCTGTTAAATCCTCTACTTTAATAAAAAGCATAGGATTACCTCTTTTAGTCAGGATTTTTTTGATCTTAGATATTATTCCTCCTATTTTTATTCTTTTATTTATTAATTCCTGGTTTATTTTGCTGATGGAAAGAGTTTTGTTTTTGAGAATTTGTTTGTAGTTTTCCAAAGGATGGGAAGTAATATAAAGACCTAAAAGTTCTTTTTCCCAGTTTAGTTTTTCAAAGTTTTTAACTGGAGGGGCATAATCTAATTTAATATGATTATTAAATTGCTTTTCTTCAAAGAGGCCTTTTTGGCCATTAACTTTAGTTTTGTGTGTTTCTCTTGATATTTCAAGCAGTTTTTTCATATTCTGGAGAAGTTGGTTTCTTTCGCCTAATTTGTCAAAAGCGCCAGTTTTTATTAAACTTTCTAAAGATTTCTTATTTAAATCCTTGGAGTTTATTCTTTCAATAAAATTGCCTATTGATTTGAAAGAGCCCCTTTCTTTTTTTTCTTTAACAATTACATCAATTATATTTTCTCCTACGTTTTTAATAGCCCAGAGACCAAAACGTATTTTATTTTCTTTTGGGACAACAGTAAAGTTTTTTAAGCTTTCGTTAATATCAGGAGGTAAAACTTCAATATCTATTCTTTTGCATTCATTAATTAGATAAGCTATCTTATCTATATCATTTCTTTCAGAGGTTAAAAGAGAAGCCATAAATTCTACAGGATAGTTGGCCTTAAGATAGGCTGTTTGATAAGCTATGGTGGCGTAAGCCGTACTGTGGCTTTTATTAAAGCCGTAACGGGCGAATGGCAATATCCATTGCCATAATTTATTGGCTACTTCTTTGCTTCCTCCGTTTTTAATGATTCCATCTATGAATTTCTTTTCCTGGCTGTGAAGCAAGCTTTTTATTTTTTTGCCTACAGCTTTTCTTAAAACATCAGCCTCGGCCAAAGAAAAACCTGCTAAATCTCTGGCTATCTGCATTAGTTGCTCTTGAAAGATGATTATTCCGTAGGTGTTTTTTAAGATTGGCTCAAGCTTTGGATGGAGGTATTCAACTTTTTCTTTTCCGTGTTTTCTTTTGATATAACTGGGGATAAGTTCTATGGGGCCGGGCCTATAAAGAGCTATCATTGTTACCAGATCTTTAAACTCTGTGGGTTTTAATTCTTTAAGATATCTGGTAATACCCCCGCTCTCTAATTGAAACACCCCTGCCGTTTTTCCTTCTTGGAGCAGTTTATAGGTTTTAGGATCATTAATAGGTATGTTTTCTATGTCTACTTTTTTGCCTTTTCTAACTACATAAATTCTAGCCAAAGTATCTTCTATAATGGTTAAGTTCTTTAATCCCAGAAAGTCCATTTTTAAAATGCCCAAATCTTCAATTGAATGCATTTCATATTGGGTAATAATACTTTTATCATTTTGGGTAGAATGTTGAAGAGGAACTTCATTTGTTAAAGGTTCTGCTGAGATTACTATACCGCAAGCATGAGTTGAAGCATGACGAACTACGCCTTCTAATTTTTTAGCTAAATCAATCAATATTTTAGCCTGTTCATCTGTTTCGTAGGCTTGTTTGAACTCTGAAACTCCTTTTAAGGTTTTTTCTAAACTGAAGCCAAAAGGTATCATTTTAGCCAGCTCATCACAATAGTTGTAAGCGTATCCTAAAGCTCTTCCTACATCTCTGATTACAGCTCTGGCTGCCATTGTTCCAAAGGTGATAATCTGAGCCACTTTGTCTCTTCCATATTTTTGAGCTACATATTCTATTACTTCGTCTCTCCTTCTATCTGTAAAATCCAAGTCAATATCAGGAAGTCCGGCAACCCGTTCAGTGTTTAAAAAGCGCTCAAAGAGCAAATCATGCTTTAAAGGATCAATGTTGGTGATGTTTAAAACATAAGATACTAGAGAACCTCCGGAAGAACCTCTTCCCGGACCCACTACAATTCTGTTGTTTTTAGCCCAGTTGACAAAGTCCTGAACAATGAGGAAGTAAGAAGAAAATTTTGTTTGTTTAATTATAGAAAGTTCATGTTCTAATCTTTCTTTTAATTCTTTTGAGGGGTTTTCTCCGAAACGTTTTTTTAATCCCTGATAACAAAGTTCCTTTAGATATTGGTGAGCATCTTTTCCATTAGGGACTTCGTAATGAGGGAGTTTTGTTTTGCCAAGCTCAAGCTCGAAATTACAGGCTTCTGCGATTTTTTGGGTATTTTCTATGGCTTCTGGTACATCTTTGAAGGCCTCTATCATTTCCTCCGGTTTTTTTAAAGAAAAGTCATCTGCTTTCAAGGTTAATCTTTCAGAGTCATTTTTATCAGCTCCTGTGTTGATAAGCATTAGGGTATCTTGAGCTTCTGCATCCTCGGGTTTTAAATAATGGGAGTCATTTGTTGCCACCAAAGGTATATCAAACTTTTTTGACATACTTATTAAAGTTTCATTTACTGTTTTCTGTCCTGGAATATTGGGATGGTGTTGAAGTTCTAAATAAAAATTATCTCTTCCAAAAATCTGTTGGTATTTTTGAGCTAATTCTTCAGCTTCTTCGTATCTTTTAGAAAGAATTAATCTGGGGATTCTACCTGCCAGGCAGGCTGTCATTGCAATTAGTCCATCTGAATATTTTGCTAAGAGCCTGTCATCTACTCTTGGCTTATAATAGAAGCCCTCTAAATGAGCTTTAGTTACTAATTTTACTAAGTTTTTATAACCTTTCTCATTTTTTACCAGTAAGACCAGATGATACCTTTTATTATCTATATTTGGTCTCTTTTGTTCCATTCTCTCAAAAGCCGTGTATATTTCGCAGCCTA
>CAZFHD010000002.1:0-21903 GCA_964518455.1 uncultured Candidatus Saccharibacteria bacterium
ATGACGAGAAAGAGGAGTATAAGGTTGGAGATAAGGTTATTATTGAAGAATGTCGGCCAATAAGCAAAGATAAGAAATGGAAAGTAATAAAGAAATTGTAATAACATTTGACAGCTGACATTTGACAGGGTTGTCAATTGTCAATTGTTAATTGTCGGTAATGTGATTCAAGTAGGCACAGTTTTAAAAGTTGCAGATAATTCAGGGGCAAAGATAATTAAGTGCATCCGGGTTTTAGGTGGCAGTAAAAGAAGATATGCTAGAATTGGAGATGTGATTGTGGGATCTGTGAAAGAAGCTGTCCCCAGGAAACCTGTTAAGAAACATGAGGTAGTTAAAGCTGTTATAGTAAGACAAAAGAAAGCCCTTAAGAGATTTGATGGTTCCTATGTTCGTTTTGACGATAATGCCGTTGTAGTTTTAGAAACTGAAAAAGAGCCAAAAGCAGGAAGAATTTTCGGTCCTATAGCCAAGGAAATTAAAGAGAAAGGTTTCGATAAAATAGCTACTTTAGCTACAGATGTAGTATAATTCAAATCTACGGATGATATACTAATCTGCAGACTGCGAATATTGTATACGTTCGCAGTTAGCAAAATTAGCATAAGATTTGTAGATTAGCGTTATGTTTTATGAAGATTCATAAAAATGACCAGGTTCTTATAATATCTGGTAAGGATAGAGGCAGAAAAGGAAAGGTTATGGAAGTTCTTCCTAAACAAGGAAAAGTTTTAGTTGAAGGAATTAATTTGAAAAAAAAGCATGTAAAACCTAAAAAGTCTGGTGAGAAAGGACAAATTGTTGAAATGCCAGCTCTTTTTGATGTTTCAAATGTTAAGTTAGTTTGCAAGCACTGTGGTAAAGCTGCTAAGGTGGGGTATAAAATTGAAGGAAAAAAGAAGTTTAGAATTTGTAAAAAATGTGGACAGGAAATATAAATATGCTTAGGTTAAAAGACAAATACAAAAAAGAAGTTATACCTGCTATGCAAGAGAAGTTTGGTTACAAGAATAAAATGGCAGTTCCTAAAGTTGAGAAGGTTGTTGTTAATACGGGGTTAGGCAGGGAGATTGTGGGTAAAAGTTCTGACGAGCAGAAGAAGATATATGATTCTGTTTCAGGGGATTTAGCTTTAATTACGGGTCAATATCCTGTTTTGACTAAAGCTAAAAAGGCTATTTCAGCTTTTAGTATAAGAGAAAAAATGCTTATTGGAGCTAAGGTTACTTTGAGAGGGGATAAAATGTATAACTTCTTGGAAAGACTTATTAATGTTGCCCTTCCTCGAACTAGAGACTTTTGGGGGATAAGCCTTAAGGCTGTTGATAAGAACGGAAACCTCACTATAGGAGTCAAAGAGCATATTGTCTTTCCTGAAATTGTTCCAGAAAAAGTTAAAAAGATATTTGGATTGGAAATTACAATAGTTACTTCAACCAAGGTCCGCGAGCAGGGGATAGAATTATTAAGGTTAATGGGATTTCCTATAAAATGGCTAAAAAATCACAGATTGTAAAATCTAAAAAGAAACCAAAATATAGTACCCGAGTTATTCGAAGGTGTTTTAGGTGTGGGAGAAAGAGAGGATATATGAGAGATTTTGGATTGTGTAGAATATGTTTTAGGGAATTAGCAAACAAGGGCGAAATCCCCGGTATTAAAAAGTCATCATGGTAAATCCAATCGCTGATATAATTATTAGAATAAAAAATGCTTTAGCTGTTTCTCATATGACAGTAGTTGTTCCTTTTTCTAAGTTCAAGTACCAGTTAGCTAAGATTTTAGAAAAAGAGGGATATATTAAGGAAGTGGAAAAGAAAGGAAGAGGAACAAACAAGATTATAGAAATAGTTTTTAAAAAGAAAGAAGGCGAGTTAAGTCCTGAAGTTTTTGAATTGAAATTGGTTTCTAAACCCGGCCAGAGAATCTATGTTGGAACCAAAGATATTAAAAGTGTTGGAAGGGGTTATGGTATGGAGATTATTTCTACTTCCCGGGGCTTAATGACGGGAAAAGAAGCAAAAAAGAAAAGTCTTGGAGGGGAGATAATTTGTAAAATATTATGAGCAGAGTAGGTAGAAAGCCAATTGAAATACCTAAGGGGGTGGAGGTAAACATTGAAGGGAGTTTAGTAAAAATTAAAGGTCTTAAGGGTGAGCTTCAAAGAGAGGTTCGACCCGAAATTAAGGTAGAAGTTCACCCTGTTAAATCCAGCGAAGCTGGTGTAGAGCAATTTGACAGGGTGAAAAAAGAAGAAATTTTAGTTACGCCTTTGAAAGAGACAAAAGATGTCAAAGCTTTTTGGGGCTTAACTCGCACTCTTATAGCTAACATGATAAAAGGGGTGACAGAGGGTTATCAAAAGAAACTGGAAATAAAGGGTGTAGGTTATAGAGCAAGCTTGGAGGGCGAGAATTTGGTCTTAAATATAGGCTATTCTCATCCGGTGAAGATTAAAAAGCCCGAAGATATAAGCTTTTCTGCAGAGAAGAATGCTATTACAGTTTCAGGGATAGATAAAGAAAAAGTTGGACAGATTGCAGCTAAAATAAGAGCTGTTAGGAAACCCGAGCCATATAAAGGAAAGGGTATTAGGTATAAGGGCGAGCAAATCAGAAGAAAGGCAGGAAAGAAGGTTGTCGGCGCTGAGGAGAAGGGAGTATAAGCAAGAGTGTGGGATTCGAACCAGCATCAATTTAGAGGAGACAATTTGAGCCATATTCAAGGCGTGAGGAGTGAAGTGTGCTGATAAGCACATAAGCGACGAACAACACAGAAGATGGCTTAAATTGTCCCGCCCTAAAGGGAAGCGAAAGAATGAGCCAATTTCTTCGTCACTCCTCCTCGAAGTGTTATACAAACACTCCTTCGTCGTCCTTCCTTGAACTTGACTTATTCTTTCGCTTCTAAACTTGATGATGGCTCGAACCCCACACTCTAAAGATTATGTTGGAAAAACAGTTAAAAAGAAAAAGACGGCATAAAAAAGTAAGGACTAAGATATCTGGTACAGCAAAAAAGCCCAGGCTTTGTGTTTTTAGATCTTTAAAGCATATTCAGGCTCAATTGATTGATGATGAAAAAGGTCAAACCCTGGTTTCAGCCAGTGATTCTGAAATTTCTTCAAGAAAGAAAATTCACCCTGTTAAATCCGCTAGAGGCGATGAGAAGCAATTTAATAGGGTAAAGAAAGATTTAAGCGGTAAGCTTTTGAAAGCTTATTTTGTAGGAGAATTGATTGCCAAAAAAGCCGGAGAAAAAAAGATAAAAAAAGCCGTTTTTGACAGAGGGGGCTATAAATATCATGGTAGAGTAAAGTCTTTAAGAGAAGGGGCTCAAGAGGGAGGCCTAAAAGTTTAAATTATGATGCAGAAAAGGAAACAATTTAAAAGGAGATTTGGAAAGAAAAAAGATGAATTTGATTCTAAATTATTGGATTTGGACAGAGTAAGCAGAATGACAGCTGGCGGCCGTCGTTTTAGGTTTAGAGCTTTAATGGTAATAGGTAATAAAAAAGGAAAAGTAGGCATTGGTTTGGCTAAAGGGAAAGATGTAGCTCAAGCTGTGGAAAAAGCTACAACTAAAGCTAAAAAGCAATTAATTGAGGTTCCAATAATAGATGGAACCATTCCTCATCCTATTGAAGCTAAATATGGCGCAGCCAGAGTTTTGTTAAAACCTCAAGCCAAAGGAAGAGGTTTAGTAGCCGGCGGAACAGTAAGAGTTATTTGTACTTTGACTGGAATAAAAAATATTTCTTCTAAAGTTCTTAGCAGATCTGTGAATAAAATTAATAATGCCAAAGCTACTATGAAAGCGCTAAAAAAGCTAAAAGTCTAAATTATGCAATTGCACCAGATACAACCGAAACACAAGCCAAAAAAGAAAAAACGTGTTGGGCGTGGTGGAAAGAGAGGAACTTATTCTGGAAAAGGGATTAAGGGCCAGAAAGCCAGAGCTGGTACCAGAAAAATGCAGCCTATTATTAGAGAGGTTATTAAAAGATATCCTAAGTTAAGAGGATATAGGTTTAAAGTATTAAGAAAAGAATTAGTTATTGTTAATCTTGAAGTTTTGAATAAAAAATTTAAAGAGTCTGAAATAATTAATCCCCAAAGCTTGCTTAAAAAGAGAATAATTCGTAGAATTAAAGGAAGGGTTCCTAAGGTTAAAATTTTGGGAGAAGGAAAGCTGACTAAAAAATTAATCATTGAAAATTGTCAAGTATCGAAAACCGCAAAAGAAAAAATTAAGAAAGCGAAAGGCACAATAAAATGTGGTATCAAAAAATAATTCAGATTTTTAAAATTAAAGATCTTAGAAAGAAGATTTTTTTCATATTAGGCGTTTTTGCTGTTTTTAGGTTAATGGCTAATATTCCTATGCCTGGTGTCAATGCTGAAAATCTGAAGAGCTTTTTTGAGCAGTTTCAGATATTCGGTCTTTTGAATGTTTTTACCGGAGGAGCTTTAGATAAGTTATCTATTGTAATGCTGGGATTAGGACCTTATATTACAGCTGTTATTATTCTCCAGCTGCTGACCATGATTTTTCCCCAACTGGAGAAAATGTATAAAGAAGAAGGAGAAACTGGCAGGCAGAAGTTTAACCAATACGGCAGATTGTTAGCTGTTCCTTTGGCTCTGCTTCAGGGCTATGCAATGTTGACTTTATTTCAAAGACAGAATGTTATAGCTCATTTGAGTCCGGTAATCTTGATTAGCTCTCTTATTACTATAACCGCTGGCACTATATTCTTGATGTGGCTGGGTGAACTGATTACGGAAAAGGGGATTGGAAACGGTGTTTCTCTTATGATTTTTGCAGGAATTATAGCTGACTTTCCCAATAATATTCGTCAGCTTATTGTTACCTGGGATCCATCTAAAATACCTTCCTATCTTTTATTCTTTGGAGCAGCTATAGCTATTATTGCGGGAGTTGTTTTTATTACCCAAGGCAGGAGGAATATTCCAGTTTCTTATGCTAAAAGAGTTAGAGGAATGAAAATGTATGGCGGTGTTTCTACCTATATCCCTTTAAATGTTAATCCTGCCGGAGTTATCCCTATTATTTTTGCTTTAGCTATTATGACTTTTCCTGTTATGGTGGGTGGTTTTGTGGGACAAATGGAAGGAACATTAGCAAATATAGTTCAAAGTATAGCTAACTTTTTTGATCCCCAGAAAAATCCTATAGGCCAAGGAATTTTCTATTTTGCTTTAGTGGTCGTATTTACCTATTTTTATACAGCTGTAACTTTTGACCCTAAAGCAATTTCTGAAAACCTTCAAAAGATGGGAGGTTTTGTTCCAGGAATCAGGCCCGGTAAATCTACAGCTGATTTTATTCATTATATACTTAATCGGGTTCTTCTTATTGGAGCTATATTTTTGGCTACTATAGCTGTTATGCCGACTATTATCGGGGCGGTGACTAATGTGCCGGGATTTAGGTTTTTAATAGGTGGTACAGCTCTTCTTATTGTGGTTTCTGTTGTTTTGGAAACTATGAAGCAGATAAACGCCCAGCTTCAGATGAGAGAATATGAAACATTTTAATTCTAAGTAATAGGTAATAGGTAATAGTTATTAGGTATTAGTTAGCAACACCCAATACCCAACACTCAATATGAAACAAGTTATTATTCTTTTTGGTCCTCCAGGAGCGGGAAAAGGAACTCAAGCGGAATTATTATCAGATAAGTTAAACTTGTATTATTTTGAAACAAGCAAGATTTTAGAAAGGGAGTTTAAGAAAGCTGAGAATTTGTCTTCTGATTCGGAAGAAAGGTTTATTATAGAAGATGGTAAAAAGTTTGATATTTTAAATGAGAAAAAACTATGGTCTGGAGGCAAGCTTTGCAGTCCTCCTTTCGTATCTTATTTAGTTAAAAAAGAAATAAGAGAACTATGCGAGAAAGGAGAAAACTTGGTTTTGGCCGGTTCTCCTCGCACTCTTTACGAAGGGAAAAAAGTAATTCCTGTTTTAAAAGAACTTTACGGAGAAGAGAATGTTAAGGTTTTGTTAATTGAAATTTCTTCAGAAGAAACAATGTTTAGAAACTCTCATAGAAGGATTTGTGAGTTAATGAGACATCCTATTTTGTATATAGAAGAAACAAAAAATCTTACTATATGTCCTTTGGACGGCTCAAAATTAGTGAAAAGAAAAGGCTTGGATGATCCGGAAACCATTAAAGTAAGGTTGAAGGAGTATAAAGAAAGAACTTTGCCTTTGATTCATTTCTTTAAAAAAGAAAAAATAGAAGTTGAAAAAATTAACGGAGAACAACCAGTGGCCGATGTTTTTAGGGATATTTTAAAAGTTTTAGAATGATTTCAATAAAGACAGAAAAAGAAATAGCTGTTATGGAAGAAGGTGGCAAAATCTTAGCTGAGATTCTAAAGAAAGTTGAAGAAGAAGCAAAACCTGGTGTTACCACAGAATATCTAAACAAGGTCGCCGAAGACCTTGTTTTTGAATATGGAGGAAAGCCTTCTTTTAAAGGATATGAGGGTTTTCCTGCTTCTCTTTGCACTTGTATTAATGAAGAGATAGTTCATTGTATTCCCTCTAAAAGAAAGCTTAAAGAGGGAGACATTGTTTCTTTGGATTTTGGAGTTTTGTATAAGAACTATCATACTGATGCTGCTAGAACCGTTCCTGTAGGAGAAGTTTCACCTGAAGCCCAAAGATTGATTAGAGTAACTAAAAAGTCTTTAAAAAGGGCTTTAAGAAAAGTAAAGCCGGGCAACACTATTGGGGATATAGGGAATACTGTTCAAAGATATGTTGAAGGTCAGGGATTTAACGTGGTTCGCGATTTAACAGGTCATGGCATAGGAAAAGAAATTCATGAAGATCCTCAAATTTTAAACTATGGAAAAAGGCATACAGGTCCTGAAATTAAGAAAGGTATGGTTATTTGTATAGAACCTATGGTAACGGTAGGGGATTGGAAAATAGAAACAATAGAAGGCGATTCAGGCATTAAAACAAAAGACGATTCTTTATCTGCCCATTTTGAAGACACTATTCTTGTTACAGAAAGAGGGTGTAAAGTCTTGACAGAGATATAGAACTACGGAGGATGGGTATCCCCCGTGGCTTTTTTCGTTGTTCATTTTATAATTTTTTATGTATAATAGTATAAGTATGTATTTATCTGTTATTATTCCAGCTTATAATGAAGAGAGACGTATTTCTAAAACTCTTTTTGATATTGATAAGTATTTAATAAAACAAGATTATCAATATGAGATAATTGTTGTTTCAGATGGTTCAAAAGATAATACGGCGAAAGTTGTCAAAAATTTAACGTCTCGGATTAAATGTTTAAAATTAATAGATAATAAAGAAAATCACGGAAAGGGATTTGTTGTCCGGCAGGGTTTGCTGGAAGCTAAAGGCGATATTAGATTGTTTACTGACGCTGACAACTCTACCACGATAGATCAGGTAGAAAAAATATTTCCTTGGTTTGATAAAGGTTTTCATATCATAATAGGTTCTCGTGATATTAGAGGGGCTGTTTTAGATCCTCCTCAGCCCTGGCATAGAGTATTTGTAGGCAATGTTTTTAATTTGTTGGTTCAGGTAATTGTTGGGCTTTGGGGAATTTGGGATACTCAATGTGGTTTTAAAGCTCTTTCAGCTGAAGCTGTAAATAATATTTTGCCAAGATGTAAAATTAATCGTTGGGCTTTTGACCCTGAAATTTTGAAAGTTGGCAAAAAATTAGGGTATAATATAAAAGAGGTTCCTGTTTATTGGATAAATGATCCTAACAGCAAGGTGAAACTTAAAGGAATGGTGAAGATGGGATTTGATTTATTTAAAATAAGGTGGAATTTGATAACCGGAAAATATGCCTAGTAATACAACTTCCAGTATGTTCTTCTATTATGTGTACTTATTGGAAAGTCTAAAAGATAGCAAATGCTATATTGGCTATACTAACGATCTGAAAAGGAGAATAGAAGAACATAACAAGGGACTATCTTCTGCTACCAAATTTAGATTACCGTTCAGGTTAATATATTTTGAAGGATGTTTAAATATGCAAGACGCCAAACGTCGTGAGAACTATCTTAAAACCACGCAAGGTCGAAGATTCTTAGGACTACGTCTTCTAGTATACAAACGTCGTCAGTCGGTGTTTGGCTCTGGAAGTTGATATACTGGGTATGGTAAAAAAAGATAAAAAATTTCCTTCAGAACTTAGACTGGATTTAATAAGCAAGGATTGGGTGATTATAGCTACAGGAAGATCTAAAAAGCCTGAAACTTTTAAAAAAGAGAAAAGGGTTGTTCAGAAGGAAAGCAAAGAAGATTGCCCTTTTTGCAATATTGGCACCCAGGGAGATCCTACTTTGATTTTTGTAAACGGTAAGAGATTTCCTTTTCCTTTTAAAGGTTGGAAAAATTTTCCTAAAGATTGGAGCTTAGTTGTTATTCCAAACAAGTATCCAGCTTTTAGTCCTTATTCTAAATTGGATAAAAAAACGGAAGGAGGTCTTTATCAGAAGATGAATGCTGTAGGATTTCATGAGGTAGTGGTTACCAGAGATCATAAAAGACATATGGCTCAGTTTTCTATGAGAGAGATAAAAGAAGTTTTTAGCGCTTATCAAACAAGATTTTTAGAACTAAAAGATAAAAGGTTTGTCAACCATATTTCCATTTTTCATAATCATGGCCAGGAGGCAGGAGCTTCTATAGCTCATCCTCATTCTCAGATAATTACTACACCCCTTATTGATTCTGATCTTCAGACAGCTCTTAATAATTCTAAGATGTATTCCAAAAAAGAAAATAAGTGTATTTATTGTAAAATGAATGAATGGGAGAAAAAATCAGGAGAAAGGGTAGTTTTTGAGAATAAGGATTTCTTGGCGCTTTGTCCTTTCGCTTCTAAGAAGGCCTTTGAAGTTATAGTTTCTCCCAAAGAACACTTGGCATATTTTGAAAATATTACAGAAGAGAAGAAAGAAACTTTAGCTGAAGCTTTCAAAGAAGCCTTAGGCAGATTGTATAAAGGATTGGATAATCCCGCTTACAATTTCTATTTGCATACAGCTCCTACTGACGGTAAGAACCATGATTATTATCATTGGCATTGGACTATTCTTCCGGCCACTTCTACTTCGGCTGGATTTGAAATGGGAAGCCAAATGGAGATTTCCACTATTGAACCTGAAAAGGCCGCAGAATACTTAAGAAAACAATAATAAAAATATGAAAAAACAAAAATCTTTCACTTTAATTGAGTTATTAGTAGTGATAGCTATTATTGGGCTTTTATCTAGTATTGTTTTGGTGTCTATAAAAGGGGTAAGAGAAAAAGCTAAGATAGCTAGAAGTCTTCAATTTAGCGCCAATGTTAAAAATGTTCTTGGAGTAAATATCATAGGAGAGTGGAGGTTTGAGGAAAATAGCGATAGTATTTGTGGCGGCACAGAACCCTATAATGATATTTGTGACACTTCTGGTAACAAAAATCATGGAAGCAATACTGGAGTAGACCGGGAACCCAATCCTCCTGATAAAATTAACCAGCTTGGTCAGGCAGGTAATTTTGATGGAGATAATGATTACATTGAGATACAAGAGTCCCCCAGCTTAAATAGATTAAATGGAACTGATGATATAACAATTGAGGCTTGGCTGAGAATAACTGATATTTCTAAAGATATACATATGATTGTCTATAGAGCAAATAATTTTATACTGTTTTTGGAAGAAAAAAATAAACCAAAACCAAAGTTTCGCATCGCTGGTTTAGCCAACACTGAAACATTAGAAAGCTTAACCGAATTTAAAGAAAATAAGTGGTACCATCTTCTTGGTACTTACGATGGTTCAGATATGAAGCTATTTATCAATGGAAAAGAAGATAAGTCGAAGCCTTTCAGCGAAAAGATGAAAGACAGTCTTAATAATCCTTTATATTTAGGCTTTACTTCCTATGCTATAGATGGTTTTCTTGATGAGATTAGAATTTACGGTCAGTCTCTAACTTCAGCTCAAATTAGAAAACTTTATGTGGAAGGAGCAGAGAAAAAAGGTTTAACTATAAAAGATTAGAAAATCCATAGAGGCCCGTCCTCTATGAAAATTCTATGAAACCTATTATTATAGCTAACTGGAAAATGAACCCTCAGAGCTCAAAAGAAGCAAACAAGCTTTTTGAGGATATTGAGAAAGAAATAAAAGATATTAAGAAGGCAGAAATAGTAATCTGTCCTCCTTTTGTCTTTCTTCCTTCTTTTACTAATATCAAAAAGGGAGCTCAAGATGTTTTTTTGGAAAAAGGAGGGGCTTTTACAGGAGAAGTTTCTCCTTTAATGTTGAAAGATTTAGGATGTGAGTATGTGATTGTTGGCCATTCTGAAAGGAGAAAATATTTTGGAGAAACAGATGAGATAATAAATAAAAAGATTAAAGCTGCTTTGGAGAATAACCTAACTCCTATTTTCTGTGTGGGAGAAACTGAAAAAGAGAAGGAAGAAAATAGAACAGAAGAAGTTCTCAAAAGAGAAATTAAAGGAGGATTAAAGGGTTTAGGTAGTTTTGAAGTTACCCTGGCTTATGAGCCTATTTGGGCTATTGGTACGGGAAATGCTTGCGAGGTTAAAACAGCAGCTAAAATGAGGGGGATTATAAAGGATATTTTGGAGGAATCTTTTGGTAAAGGAGTTTCTAAAACACCTATTCTTTACGGAGGAAGTGTAAACAGTAAAAATGCGGCGGGATATATAAAAGAAGCTGGATTTCAAGGACTTTTAGTAGGGGGGGCTTCTTTGGATGCTAAAGAATTCGGAAAAATAGTAGAAAGTGTAGTTTGACCCCTTTGGATATATCTGGTAAGATATTTTATTATGCAAAAAGCCTTAGAAGGTCATTTTTATAATCCGACCCGAGGGAATTTATCTTCCAAAGAAGTGATTGATGAGCTGGTGAATTATATTCAGGAAAGACCTGAAATGTTTTATGATATCATTGTAGGATGTGATTCTTCTTCTGAAGAAACCCCGCATTTTCCTGTTGCTGTGGCTATTTTGAGAGTGGGTGAAGGAGGCAGATTCTTTTTAAAGAAAGTGAAGTATTCCGGTTCTTTTAATAAAAGATTTGTTAATTGGAAAAACAGGATTTTACAAGAAGTTCTTTTGTCTTGCGAGTTAGCTTTGTTTTTAAGAGAGGAATTTAATAAAAAGATTAAGAATTTAAAAGACGATAACCTTAATTATCAATTTAGATATATTCACGCGGATATAGGAGCTAACGGCCAAACCAGGGATATGATAAAAGAATTAACCGGTTTAATTAGAGGGAACGGTTTTGAACCTAAAATTAAACCTGAGGCATATATCGCTTCTGTGGTTGCAGATAGATATAGCTAATAGAAATCAAAAGTCAAAAGTCAAAATTATGACTTCTATTGAACTTAGGAAAAAATTCTTGGATTTTTTTAAGAAAAGAGGGCACAAAATTGTGCCTTCAAGTTCTTTAATTCCAGAAGACAAGACAGTTCTTCTTACTTCTGCCGGAATGCAGCAGTTTATTCCTTATCTTTCTGGGGAAAAAGATGTGGTGGGAAAGTTTGGAACACATCACTTAGCTTCTATTCAAAAATGTTTTAGAACTCCTGATATTGAAGAAGTTGGAGATGAGAACCACCATACTTTTTTCGAGATGATGGGAAATTGGTCAATTGGAGAAGATGAAGAAAAAGAGTACTTTAAAAAGGGAGCTATTAAATTAGCTCTTGATTTTTTTGTAAAAGAGTTAGGCCTTAGGAAAGAAAAGTTCTGGGTAACAATTTTTAAGGGCGAAAATAATATTCCCAGGGATGAAGAAGCTCTTAAGATTTGGCGGGAAAACGGAATACCTAAAGAAAGAATAAAAGAATTCGGTCTGGAGGATAATTTCTGGGGACCGATTGGAGAGAAAGGCCCTTGCGGTCCTTGTTCAGAAATTCACTATGATAGAGGAGAGGATTTTGGATGCGGCAATGAGAATTGCGGTCCTAATTGTAAAAATTGTGAGAGATTTGTTGAGCTGTGGAATCTGGTTTTTATGGAATATGATAAACAAAAAGATGGAACTTTTAACAAGTTGCCCCGAAGAAATGTCGATACCGGGATTGGTTTTGAAAGATTGGTAGCTCTTTTGCAGAAAAAAAATTCAGCTTATGAAACAGCTCTTTTCTTGCCTATTATTAAAAAAATAGAACAAATTTCTGGATGGAAGTACGAAGATAAAAAAAGGATTTTTAGGATTATTGCGGATCATATCCGAGGCAGTGTGTTTTTGACAGCAGACGGTGTTTTACCCAGTAATGTAGAAAAAGGTTATGTGTTAAGAAGATTATTAAGGCGGGCAATTAGATATGGGAAGATTCTAAAAATGCCAGAAGGCTTTTTAATTCCTCTGGTTCAAAAAGCTATTGAAATTTATCAAGAGGTTTATCCAAAAGTTAAATCTAAGGAAACAGATATTTTAACTGTTATTCAAAAAGAAGAAGAAAAATTTGAAAAGACATTAGAAAAAGGACTTAAAATTTTAAATACAGAAATGCGTGTACGAGATTATATTCCAGGTAAAAAAATAGAAGATATCCCTGATGTTACCCCAATAAATGGTTTCTCAGGTTTTACCCCTCATCAGTTAACGGGAAAGTGGTTATTCAATCTTTATCAGACCTTTGGCTTTCCTTTAGAACTGGCTTTGGAAGAATTAATAACTCGAGGGAGGCATTTTCCAAAACGCGAATTGGAGAAGATTAGAAAAGAGTTTCAAGAAGAAATAGAGAGACATAGGGAAATTTCAAGGGCTGGGGCAGAAAAGAAATTTGGCGGAATAGGCAAAGAAGCTACCTTAGAAGCAACAAAGCTTCATACTGCTACCCACTTATTACACCAGGCCTTAAGAGAAGTTTTAGGAAGTCAAGTAAAACAAATGGGTTCTGATATTAGTTCTAAGAGGTTGCGTTTTGACTTTTCTTATTCTTCTAAAATGACAAAAGAAGAGATTAATAAAGTGGAGGAAATTGTCAATCAGAAAATAGAAGAAGATTTGGAAATTAGAAAAGAAGAGATGCCCCTGGAAGAAGCTTTGGATTCTGGAGCTTTAGCTTTTTTTAAAGAGAAGTATCCTGGAAAAGTTACAGTTTTTTCTATTGGTGACTTTTCAAAAGAAATTTGTGCCGGTCCTCATATTGGAAGGACTTTAGAACTTGGGAAATTTAAAATTACAAAAGAAGAATCTTCTGGGGCCGGCGTTAGAAGAATTAGAGCAATTCTAAAGTAAGCCCACGAGGCCAGTTGAGAAAATTCAGCTAGCAAGGTAGAATAATAAGGATGAGGGGTTTTTTAAAAAAGAAAAGAGCCAATATCTTTTTGGCTTTGGATATAGGAACAGAAAGCGTAAAAGCTTTGATTTTTTCTTTTTCTAAAACTGAGATGAAAAAGATTAAAGTTTTAAGTTCTTTTATTGAATATTTTGATAAATATAGTGTTTTTGATAGCAAGGATTTTGAAAAAGCTTTGATTAAAAAAACAATTTCCAGAGCCGTAGATGAAGTTTGTCAGAATGTTTCTTTTTCTCAAGCTGAAAAAGAAATGAAGAAGAAAGTTTTCAAAAAGAGAAAGTTTGAGAGTTTAGTTACTCTTTCACCTGATTTTTTAAAGACCAGAGTAATTTCTCTTTCTTTTTTAAGAGAAGAAAGTAAAAAAAAGATTTCTAAAAAAGAGGGTCAAGTTATTAAAAAGAAAATTTTAAATCAAGCTAAGAAACAGATCTCAGAAGATTTTACTAAAGAAAGTGGTATTTTAGCGGGTGAAATTGAATGGCTTGAAATTAAGATAACAGAGTTAAAGATTGATGGATATAAAGTGAATTCTTTGAAGGATTATGAAGGCAGAAACTTGGAATTTAAAGTCCTGGCAGTTTTTGCTCCTAATTTCTATCTAAAAAGGGTAAAAGAGATTCTAAAAGAGTTAAATTTAAAAGTTTTAAAAATAGTTCATGAAGCTGAAAACTTATCAAGATTGTCCGAGAATGGACTTTTTATAGATGTAGGAGGAGAAATTACTCAATTTTTTTTAGTAAAAGAAGGAACTTTAGAAAAAGTAGGTGAATTTAAAATAGGAGGGAAAATGTTTTCTCAAGTGTTAGCTGAAGATCTCGGAATTGACGAGGTAACAGCCAGAAACTTAAAAGAAAGATATAGTAGGAAAGAATTAAGTTCTGATGTTCAAAAGAAAATTAGAGATATTTTTAGCAAAGAAAGAAAAAAATGGTACAATACCTTAAAAGACAAACTTGATGATTTAGGTCTTCAGGTTTCAAAGGATATCTTTCTTTTTGGCGGAACTAGTTTACTGCCTGAAATAGAGGAGGTTTTGAAAGGAGAACAAGAGGATTTGAAGAATAGACTGGTTTTAGAAAATCTGGAAGTAAAAGTGATTTATCCTCAGGACTTACCTGAAATTGAAGATGAAACCAATCTTTTAGATAGTCCTCAATATATTCCTATTTTACTTGTTTTAATTCAAGAATATATGTAAGACCCACTACCCAATAGCTTACTGGACATTGGGCGGTGGGTCTAAATTTCTTAGTGAATTAAGGTTCTGCCGACTTCGTTTATCCGTAGACCGACTTCGTTGAGCCGAAGGCCGAGTGTTAGTAAGGCGGATTCTTATATCATCTTTTATATCATGCCAAAAAAATTCTATGACATAATTCCACTTAGTGGTAAAAAAAGAGTTCCTTTGAAGAAATCTTCTTTAGCAGAACAACCTAAGGAAAAAAGAAAACCCAGGAAATCCAAGAAGGTTTTCCTTAAGAGTTTGATATTTTCTCTTTTAGGTTTAATTGTAATTGTTATTTTGGGATTTTTGTTTTTTTCTGGTATAGAAGTTGAAATTTGGCCAAAGACAGAATCTTTAGAGTTTGATTATCAGGTTTCTTTAAAAAGGGAGTTAGGAGGCGAGCTACCAGGCCAAAGCTTCGATGTTAAAAAAACAAAAGAAAAAGAGTTTTCCTCTACTGGCAAAAAAATTAAAGAAGCTAAAGCTACGGGAACTATAAGAGTATATAATGCTCACTCTACTTATTCTCAGTCCTTGTTACCCAATACAAGATTTGTTTCTTCTGACGGTAAATTATTTAAATCTATCAAAAGAGAAATGATTAGTGGAGGAAGATACGAAGGAGGAAAGTTTGTTTCGGGATATTCTGATATAGAAGTAAAAGCCGCAGAGGCCGGAGAAGGGTATAATATTGGGCCTTCTACTTTTTCTATTCCGGGTTTTGCCGGAACAGCTAAATATACTACCTTTTACGGAAAGTCTTTTACTGATATGACGGGTGGTTTTAAAGGTGAGGTGGCTCAAATAACCCAAGGGGATTTGGATAGAGCCAGAGAAGATTTAGTTAGTGAGTTAAAAGAAGAGAATTTCCAGTTTTTAAAAGATGCTCTTCCCGAAGATTATACTCTTCTTTTTGACACTCTTTCTCATGAGGTTCTAAATACCAATTCTTCCAAAGAAGCTGAGAACGAGGGTGAATCTTTTAACTATCAAGTAGAATTGAAATCTCAGTGTTTAGCTTTTAATAAGAAAGAGATGAGGAGCTTTGTTAAAGAAGTAATTCATTCTAAAATTTCAGAAGATATGGAAATTCAAGAGGAGAGTTTAAACACAGGCTTTTCTCTTAAATCCTTGGATTTGGAAAAAGGAGAAGTAGTTCTGGATTTAGATATTAGAGCTAAGATATTTTCTAAGATTGATTTAGAAAAAGTTAAAAAATCTATTTCTGGGCAGACCCTGAACGAAGTTAGACTGTTTTTGGAGAATCTTCCTGGAATTGAGAAGATAGAGGTTAAATCTTGGCCTTTCTGGAGAAGAAGATTTCCAGATAATATTAAGGATGTTGAATTAAAATTGGTAATTTAGTTTCAGGAATGAAGAGTTAAATTGCTGGAAGAAGAATCAAGATTAATTTTACCTGCCTACCTTACTTTGCAGGACCGTCTGTCCAATCGCTCCAGCGGCGATTGGCAGACTTGGCTCTCGGTATGAAAACTTTTGCTTCGCAAAAGACCAATCTTTTCATACCTCCGAGACGCCCCGCAAAGCAAGGTAGGCAGGATCTCAAGGTGGAAGGTCTGACCTTCCAATGACTTCACCTTAAGTATAAGGTGAAGGGTTGACCAAAGATAGATTATTTGTTAGACTATTAGCCATATAATGGGAAAAAATAATAAAGAAGTTATTCGGAAAAAAGGAACAGTTTTAGAATCTTTGCCAAGTACTCATTTTAGGGTAGAATTGGATGACGGAACAGAAATTATGGCTTATTTAGCAGGAAAGCTTAGAAGATATAGGATAAAGGTTTTACCGGGTGATATAGTGACAGTAGAAATGACTCCTTATGATAAAGAGAAAGGAAGGATAGTCTACCGCGGAAAGTAAAAGTCTAAAAGTCTAAAAATCTAAAAATTATTTTTAAGTTTTTAGTTTTTTAAGTTTTTAAAAGTATGAAAGTAAGATCTTCAGTAAAAAAAATTTGTAAAAATTGTAAAATTGTCCGTCGAAAAGGACGTGTTTATGTTATTTGTAAAAATCCTAAGCACAAACAACGCCAGGGCTGACTTTTATGGCAAGGATTGCAGGGGTTGATATACCTGACAAAAAACAAGTAGAAATAGCTCTAACCTATATTTATGGAATAGGACGTTCTTCTAGTAAAAAGATTTTAGATAAAATTAGGATTGATTCTCAGAAAAAAGCCTCAGATTTGACCAAAGACGAGATAAGCAAAATTAAGGAGGTGATTGAGAAAGATTATAAGATTGAAGGTGACTTGAGACGGGAGAAATCTGTAAACATTAAAAGATTAAAAGAAATTAATTCTTGGCGGGGAATACGTCATAAAAAAGGTCTGCCTGTCAGAGGACAAAAAACCAGAACCAATACTAGAACAGTAAGAGGAAATGTAAGGAGGACAATGGGATCTGGAAGAAGAGCAGCTCCGACTGCTAAATAAAAAAAAGTCTAAAGTCAAAAGTTAAAAGTTACAGTATTAAGTTTGGAGTATTACTTTTAATTTTTAACTTGGTTAATAGCGAACATGGGGAAAAAGAGAGTTGTTCAAAAAAGCGAAGAAGAGCTTTTGAAGGAAAGAGAACAAGTTGAGGCAGGGGTTAGAAAGGAAATAAAGCTTAAGAAAGGCAGTCCTAAAACCAAAGAAGGCCGTGTTTATATTTCTTCTTCTTACAATAATACATTAATTACTTTAACTGATGCTTCAGGAGATGTTTTAACTTGGGCAAGCGCTGGGTCTATAGGCTTTAAAGGCACTAAAAAAGCTACACCATTTGCTGCTTCCAAGGTGGCAGAAGCTATAGCTTTTTCTGCAGATAAACTGGGTATAGAAAAAGTGGAGATTTTTGTTAAAGGGATAGGTTCTGGAAGAGAGTCAGCCATTAGATCTTTAGCAAATAAAGGTTTAGATCTTTTATCTATAAAAGATGTTACTCCTATTCCTCATAATGGTTGTCGTCCGCCTAAAGCAAGAAGAGTGTAAGATATGAAAAATAATAAATGTAAAATTTGTAGAAGATTGGGTGTAAAACTTTTTCTGAAAGGGGATAGATGTTTTTCTACAAAATGCGCATTAGTTAGAAGGTCTTATCCACCAGGAGAAAAAGGTAAAAGGAGAAGGAGACGTATTTCAGAATATGGGAAAGAGCTGCAAGAGAAACAAAAGCTTAAAATATGGTATCACTTAAAGGAAAAACAATTCAGGAGTTATATCAAAGAAGTTTTAGATAAAAGAGGACAAGTTGAAGATGCCGGAGCTTTACTTATTAGAAAATTAGAAAGCAGGTTAGATAATGTTGTTTTCAGAATGGGTTTTGTTTTTTCTAGAAAACAAGCTAGACAACTTGTAAGCCATGGTCATTTTTTGGTCAATGGAAAGAAAGTTGATTTTCCTTCTTACAAGGTTAAAAAAGGAGATATTATTAGTCTGAATTCTCGTTCTCAAAAAAAGATTATATTTGAAAATCTTCCAACTATTTTAAAAAAATATAGCCCTCCTTCTTGGCTTAAGGTTGATGCCAAGAAGCTGGAAGGCAAAGTCTTAGGAGAACCTAGTTTAGAAGAGGTTGCCCCTCCAGCTGAAATTTCAGCTATTTTTGAGTTTTATTCACGATAGTAACGCGATGCCAATATACTAATGCATACTAATAATACGAATTAAATTAGTATAGTTAGTATAATTCGTATATTAGTATCGATTCTCATGAATTTTTTACCAAAAAAACCTAAAATTATTGAAGAAAAAGATAATAAAGCTATTTTTGAAGTTGAGGCTTTATATCCAGGTTATGGGATAACTATAGGTAATAGCTTAAGAAGAGTTTTGCTTTCTTCTTTAAAGGGCGTTGCCGTAACTCAGGTAAAGATAAAAGGGGTTCAACATGAGTTTTCTACTGTCTCTGGTGTTCTTGAAGACGTAATTACTATTTTAATGAATATTAAGCAGATGAGGTTTAAACTTTACAGTTCAGAAACCCAGAAAGCTGTTCTTAAAATTAAAGGAGAAAAGGAAGTTAAGGGTTCAGATTTTGATTTTCCCACTCAAGTAGAACTAGTTAATAAAGATTGCCATATAGCTACTTTGACAGACAAGAAAGCTTCTTTGGAGATTGAAATTCAGATTGAGCAAGGTGTAGGATATGAATCTATAGAGAGAAGAAAGAAACAAGGGAAGCTTGAAACAGGAGTTCTTCCTTTAGATGCTATCTTTACTCCCGTAAAAAAAGTAAGCTTTAAGGTGGAGAATATGAGAGTCGGGGAGAGGACAGACTTTGATAGATTAAGATTGGAAGTTGAGACTGACGGAACAATTACACCTCAGCAGGCTATTTTGAGAGCTTGTGAAATTTTGGTAAACCACTTTTCTTTAATCAAAGAGCCCTTTAAGGAAAAGGAGGCAGAGAAGAAAGAAGAAGATATTACAAAGAAGGAAATAGGAGATCTGGATTTATCTGTTAAGACAATCAACGCTTTATTGGCTGAAAATATTAAGACTGTTGGCGGCCTTTTAAGAAAGAGTGAGGAAACTCTTTCTCAAATAGAAGGTATGGGGAATAAGAGAATAAAAGAGATTAAGAAAGCTTTAAAGAAGTTAAACTTAGAGTTAAAGTAATGAAAAAGCTTAAAAAAGGCAGAAAACTTTCAAGGAAAAGAGATCAAAGAAAAGCTTTAAAAAAATCTCTAGCCAGATCTCTTTTTCTTTATGGAAGAATTAGAACTACAGAGGCTAAAGCTAAGGAGATTAGAGCTTTTTCTGAAAAAATGATAACTAAAGCCAAAAAGGCAGATTTGAATTCTAGAAGATATCTAGCTAGATATTTTTCAAAAGATTTGGTTAAAAAAATAATTGATGAGATTACTCCAAAATATAAAAGCAGGCCCGGAGGTTATACTAGGGTAATTAAATTAGGTCCCAGGAAAAGCGATGGAGCTAAAATGGCAATCATTGAACTAATAAAGTAGTTCTTGGGCAGCTTACCTTAGGGAGCCCGCCGTCAGCTTAGGATAGCAAGACAAAGCTTAATTCCCGGCTGTGGCTTCTCTCGCCAAGCCTTACAAGTGTTTTCTAAAATACAAAGATTAATACAGGGCTTGGCTGCGAGGTGCTCCTTTCGGCAAGCGCCCTCAAACTAATTAATTATGAAACGGCAAACTCATAAAATTGATGCCACTAATAAAGTTTTAGGAAGATTGGCTACTGAGATTGCTATATTATTAAGAGGTAAGAACAAACCAGATTTTGTTCCCTATAAGGATATGGGTGATTTTGTAATAATCAATAATGTAGATAGGATTAAAGTTACAGGGAAAAAATTAGATCAGAAAAAATACTACCGTCATTCGGGTTATTTGGGTCATTTGAAAGAAATTCCTTTAAGGAAGGTTTTTGAAAAAGATGCGGGAGAAGCTCTTAGGAGAGCTGTTTTCGGAATGTTGCCCAATAATAAATTAAGGAAAGAACAAATTAAAAGATTGAAAACGGAATAATATGACAAAAACCAAAAAGAAAACTGCAAAGAAGACAGTTAAGAAAACTGTAAAGAAAAAAACTGAGAAGTATATTGAGACTATTGGAAAAAGAAAAACAGCTGTAGCCAGGGTTCGTCTTTTTACTCAGGGGAATAAAGAAATAATAGTTAATGACAAAACTTATACTGAATATTTTCCTACCACTGAAATGCAGCAAATAGTTACAGCTTCTTTGAGGAAGTTGAAGTCAGAAGATAAATTTAAAATTATAGTAAAAGCTAAGGGCGGGGGAATTCATGCCCAAGCTGAAGCTATAAGGCATGGAATAGCCAGAGCTTTGGTAGAGTTTAACCCTGATTTTAAGAAGAAATTAAGAAAATCGGGATTTTTAACAAGAGATTCTAGAATGAGAGAAAGAAAGAAGTTCGGACTTAAACGCGCCCGCCGCGCTCCCCAGTGGAAGAAACGCTAATTTATAAAATGATGCTTAGAGAAATTATAGATAAATTCTATTTAGACAGTAATAAAGATAGAAGTCAGACCAGTTTTTATGTTTCAGAAGCCGGAAAATGCCCAAGGCAGGTATTTTTTAAATTTAAAAAAGCTCCTAAAAAAGAATTAGAACCCAATATTTTAAGATTATTTGATCACGGAGATCATATGCATCAGTTAATAATGAAGCCTCTCTTAAGTACTCGTGATATTCACGTGGTTGCTTCCGAGGTTAATATTCCTCCGCAACAATTAATCAGGGGGAGAGCTGATGCTATTCTATCAGATGGAAAGGACCTCTATGTTTTAGATATTAAGAGTATGAATAGCATGATGTTCCAAAAAATGACAGAACCTAAAAAAGACAATGTTGATCAGCTTCAGTTTTATTTGCACTATTTTAAAATTCCTAGAGGAATATTGCTTTATGTAGATAAGGACAAACTGAAATTAAAAGAGTTCTTAGTTGATTACAACAAAGAGAGAACTGAGAATCTTTTAAAAGGTTTACTCCATCTTAAAAAACAAATTGATTCCAATACTGTTCCTGCCCGGATTTTAACTTATCCTGCTAAGTGGCCTTGTGATTATTGCGAGTTTAGAGAAGTTTGTGATATAGCAGAAGAAGGGGAGATGAAATGGGAAGATCTGAAAAACAAGATAACTTTAAGGGATGAGAATCTTTGATTCGTAAAAGTTATTCTCAGACAATATGTACAATCTTTGATTGCTGTTATTCCAGAATATTTGAGGATTTTTAAATTCAGCTAAAGTAACAATATTTATTTTATCTCTATCATCTATTTCTGCTACTTTTATTTCCTTTTCTGAATTAAAGATTAGATAGTGGTTGGTGTACCAAAAAAGATTTTCTATATTTTTTGACAAACGGGTGATAAAAACTTTGTCACCTTGTTTTTTTTGGGGAAAATCTGTTGTATTTTCTAAAAAGTAGACCCAAACTTCGAAGTTATTGAAGTAAGATAGTTTTTTAGAATCAGATGAGATTTTGAATCCTTTTTGATTGGTTGATATTTTTTTAAAAGAGTCTTCTTCTGGATTGAAAAGATACAAATTATCAGCTTCTTTTAAAAGAATATAAGAAGAAGAAACTTTTATTTTATATTCTGTTTCTTTTTTAAAAGGAAAGGGATTTTGATTTATCCTTTCTTCTTTATCAAAAGAAAGATTATTTTTGAAAAGAAAACCTTCAGAGGTTAGATAATAAATAGATTTGTCTTTAAAGCAAATAGAAGCTATATTTTCTAAAAGGGGAGTGGATGTTTCTTTTGTAGAAATGTTAGCTTCTTTTAATGTGCTTTCTTTG
>CAZFHD010000003.1:0-20585 GCA_964518455.1 uncultured Candidatus Saccharibacteria bacterium
TTTCTCCCATTTGATTTTAAGTCAAACTTGGTTACCAGTTACAACACCCGGGCAACTTGAGGCCACGATCGGATTTGCACCGATGTATACCTCTTTTGCAGAGAGGTGCCTTAGCTACTTGGCTACGTGGCCACCATATCATTTCTTCTTTTTTTAAGCTTTTTTAAACCTATTTTTTCAATAATCTTTTTCTCACGGCCATGAAAAAAAGATTGCTCTATCTTTCTTCGTTTTTTATCTCCTCCAAAATTTTCTCTATTCTTGCTGCTTCCTCGGTCTTTTTTTCTTCTTTAAACTTAATTTTCGGTACAGGTCTCATCTTTAACCGTTTGTTAAGCTGCTGTTGAATATTATATACGTTTTTATTCAAAGAGTCAAATACTCTCTCTTTTTTATCCTCCGGCATCACAGAAATATAAACTTTTGCCTGATTTAAGTCAGGCGAAGCATCTGTTCTAGTAACGGTTATCAGAACTCCAGAAAAAGCAATTTCTTTTTCAAGGATTTTTCCGATTTCTTCTTTTAAAAGCTGATTTATTTTTTTAATGCGTCTAGAAATAGTAAAAAGATAATTATTCTATTTTCTTTTTCTCTTTTTTGTAAACTTTTAGCCAATCTCCTTGTTCAATTTTAATACCTCCTTCAAAAAGAAGACCGCATTCAGAACCCTTTTTTACTGTTTGAATGTCTTTTTCACCTCTTTTAAGGCCTACTATTTTACCTTCCCCTGCTTTTTCTTTTTTTCTGTAAACCTCAACCTGCGCTCCCCTTTTTATTTCACCGCTCTTCACCTTCCCTCCTATAATCTGTCTTTTTTTATCAATTAAGAAAATTTCCAAAATCTCAACCTCTCCCAAATCAACTTTAACTTCCTTAGGTTTTTTCATTTTCTTAAATAGTTCTCTAACTGCTTGGACTAACTCATAAATCACATCAAAATTTATTATTGTTATCTTTTCTCTCAAAGCCAAGCTCTTAGCAATTGGGTTTATTTTTACCCGAAAACCTATAATCTTAGCTTTAGCTCCTTTAGCTAACTTCACGTCAGAATCATTTACATCACCAACTTCAGCTTTCAGAATTCTTAAAATAACTTCCTCTTGAGGAAGATTTTTAAGAACTCCCTCAATTACTTCAAGAGATCCTAAGACATCTACCTTCAGAACTAAATTCAGTATTTTTTTATCAGGTTCTAAAACAGTGGGTTCTGGTGAGAGAACCTCTTCTTTTTCTAAATTTTCTCGAGCTTTTTCTAGATTGTTGTAAACTTTAAACTTATCTCCAACCCAAGGAACATTTTCAAACCCAAGAACTATTACCGGCATAGAAGGTAAAGCTTTTTCAATAGAATTTCCTTGAAAATCTTCTAAAACTCTAACCTTCCCTACAGCAAAAGAAGTTCCTAAAATATTTCCTTTTTTTAAAATACCGTTTCTCAAGAGCAAAGTAGCCACAGCCCCCTTTTTTGAATCAAGATACGACTCTACTACTGCGCCCTCTGCAGGTTTTGAAATATCTCCTTTAAGATCTTCTATTTCAGCTACCAAACTGACCATTTCTAAAAGATCTGTTATCCCTTTTTCTTCTTTTGCCGAAACATCAACAGAAGGTATATTACCTCCCATAGATTCTACTAAAATGTCTTCTGAAGATAACTCTCTTTTAACTTTTTCAGGATCAGCTTCAGGCTTATCTATTTTATTTATAGCCACAATCATAGGAATACCAGCTTTTTTAATATGGGAAATAGCTTCCTTAGTTTGCTCCTTGACTCCATCTTCTGCCGCAATTACTAAAACAGCAATATCCGCCACTTTAGCTCCACGAGAGCGCATAGCAGAAAAGGCCTCATGGCCCGGAGTATCAATAAAAGTTATCTGCTTTCCCTTATGCTCTACTTCATAAGCTCCAATGTGCTGAGTAATTCCGCCCGATTCTTTAGTTGTGATTTTTAAATCTTTAATAGCTTCCAACAAAGAACTCTTACCGTGATCCACATGCCCTAAAACGACCACTACCGGTGGCCTAGTCTGAAGATTATTTTTTTGTTCTTTTTCTTTCGCCATAATTTAGCTCTTCTCTTGAGCTTTCTCTATTGATTTCTTCTCTTCTCCTGACAGATCATACTCAGAATTACCCTTTTTTACAGGTTTAGAATAAACCCTGTTCCCACCTTTACTATACAAACTGGTTATTATCAAGCCGTCATTATTATCATCAAGCAAAGCTATAGAAAAGCTTTGATTTCCTCCAATATCAGAAAAAGGATTATATCTTGTAATTCCTATCTTCTGAACGGAAAACTTATTCTTTTTCTCTAAACTATCCAGTTTTTCTGAAAGATTACTAATATTGCTTTCCATTGTCTTCAATTGTTTTAAAACACCTTTTAAACTTTTTGGATTTTTCTTTTTTTTAAATAAACTAATCATAATTTTTTCTTAAATTAAATCTTGACCTCATTTTAAACTAAAATAGAGAGCTTTTCAAGCTAACATAAATAAAAGTCACAGAGGCCCGTCCTCTGTGAAAAACTGGCAGGTAGACTCTCAATACGCATCAGAACAATCTCGCCGAGCACTCAAAGTATTGAGTGCTCGGTTCGATCATTTGCGGTAGGGGGAGGATTCGAACCTCCGATGGTCTTGCGACCATAATGGTTTTCGAAACCATCTCGTTAAGCCAGACTCTGACACCCTACCTTTAATTTTTAGCTACCAAATAAATATTTCTTCTATTTCCTTTTTTATTTTTAACAATTCCTGTCTCTTTTATTTTAAATCCTTCTTTCTTTACCAATTTTATCAATTCTCTTTCAGAAAACCAATGATAATATCTTTCAGTTTTCTTTCCCCAGGGTTCTAAAATATCTTTGAAATCCAGTTTTGATTTATCTATTAATTTCAAAAAGGTATACTTAAAAAATAAAAGCCATTCTTCTTTTCGATAAAATTTCCAAACAGTTAAAATTAAAGTTCCTTTATTTTTCAGAACTCTTTTAGCTTCTCTTAAAAACTTTAACCTAAATTCCTCTGAAGGAATATGATGCAAAACAGCTATATTAAAAACCTTGTCAAAAAAATTGTCAGAAAAAGGAAGACTCAAAGCGTCGGCTACTCTAAAATCTACATCAGGATATCTTCCTTTAGCTTTTTCTATCAATCTTGAAGAACTATCTATTCCAACATAATTTATATCCTTATCTTTCAAAAACTGATAAAAACGCCCGTTGCCGCAACCTAAATCCAATACTTTGTCTCTTTTCTTTATATTATCAAATAAAAATTTAGTTTCAGGCCAAGGATCCTGCCTTGTCCTTGAAAAATCCTCTGAAATTAAGTTATAATCACCACGCACCTTATTTAATAAATATTTTGCGTATTCTTTATTCATGAAAGAGAATTGGGAAAAAATAATAAAAGAATTAATCAAACTACATCCTCAAACTGCAGCTGATTTAGATTCAGCCAAAAGAAAAATAGCAAAAAAGTTTAAAACTATCACTTTTTCTAATATCAAGCTATTAAAATCCTATCATAATTTAGTTAAAAACAAAAGAATAAAACCTCAAAAAGAATTAGAAAATATTTTAATAAAAAGAAGGGTCAGATCACTTTCTGGAATTGTTGTCGTCTCTGTATTAACTAAGCCCTACCCTTGTCCTGGAAAATGTATTTACTGTCCTGAGCAAAAAGGAATCCCCAAAAGCTATCTTCAGGGAGAACCGGCTGTAATGAGAGCTGTTTTAAATAATTTTGATCCTTATCTTCAATTTAAAAATAGAGCTAAAGCTTTAAAAGAAGAAGGCCATCCCACAGATAAAATAGAATTAAGGATTATTGGAGCTACCTGGTCTTATTATCCAAAAGATTACCAAACTCGCTTTATTAAAAACTGCTTTTCAGCAGCAAATCAAAAGAAAGCAAAAACTCTTAAAAAAGCTCAAAAAGAAAACGAGAAGGCAAAACAGAGAATTATTGGAATTAGCATAGAAACCAGGCCCGATTTTGTCACCAAAAAAGAAATTAAAAGAATGAGGAAATTAGGTATCACTAAAGTAGAATTGGGAGTTCAAACTATCTATAATGATATTCTGAAATTGAACAAAAGAGGCCACAAAGTGGAAACTACTATCAAAGCTACTCGCCTTTTAAAAGACACTGGCTTTAAAGTTTCCTATCAAATGATGCCTGATCTCTTAGGGTCTAATCTTAAAAAAGACAAAGAAATGTTTAAAGAACTATTTGAAAATCCCAACTTTCAGCCTGACTTTCTCAAAATATACCCAACAGCGATTATAAAAGGAACCAAATTATATAATCTTTGGAAAAAAGGTGAATATAAGCCCTATACAGAAAAACAACTTAAAAATCTTCTCAAAGAAATCAAAAAGAAAATCCCTTATTATGTCAGAATCCAGAGATTAATAAGGGATATTCCTTCCTCCAGTATAGTTGCAGGCCCTGCTAAAATTTCAAATCTGAGGCAAATTATTCAAAAAGAAGCTGAAAAAGAGGGCTGGCAATGCCATTGTATAAGATGTAGGGAAGTTAAAGAAAACTACAAACCCAAAGAAAAACTTCACTTATATCGCCAAGATTACAAAGCTTCAGGGGGCAAAGAAATATTCTTAAGCTATGAAAATAAAGAAAGAACCCGCCTTTACAGCTTACTAAGGTTGCGGATCCCTTCTCAAACTATTCTCCCTGTTTTAGACAAAGCTGCCATAATTAGAGAAGTCCACACCTATGGTAAAATGCATCCTTTAGTGAAAGACAAAAAATTAATCTCTCCTCAACATAAAGGACTCGGGAAAAGGTTAATAAAAGAATCAGAGAAAATAGCAAAGAGGGAGTTTCAGAAAAACAAAATAGCTGTAATATCCGGAATAGGCGTCAGGGGATATTACAGAAAATTAGGATATAAGTTGAAAGATGAATATATGATAAAAAGTTAAAACCGGCCTCAAGAGCCGGTTTTAACTTTCTCTATTTTCTGGAAACCCGAATCAATCCGGAACAAGGGACAATCTCTATTCCCTTTTTTTCTAATTCATCTAAGAATAAATTAACACCTAAAGAGTCAGAGGACATATGACCGGCGATAACTACATTAATGTGAGCGGCTTCGGCTTCTTTTCGATGTTCTTCTGACTGATGCATGCTAACTATTGTTCCAATACCAGCTTGAGCCATTTTTTCATAAAGTTTTGGGGAACCTTCCGTTCCTCCTGTAATTTCAGTTAAAGCAATTTTACCCGGACGATTTTCTTTACTCCCTACAAAAATTTTAGGTCCTGCCCCAATCTTTATTGCTTCTTCATATTCCGGGATCTCTTTTAGTAATCTCATCAAATTTTCAACTCTTGGTAAATCTTTGCTTTCAATTTTATCTCTTAAAAATTTAGCTGCTAAATTATCACAAGGAGTATGAGAATTCATTAAATTTACTTTTAAAAGTTTAGCTGCATCAACTGTTCGCTGATGATTGACAGTACTCACTCCTCTAGCAACCTCGCTTATCCTCTCTTTCATCAAACCCTCAGCAATATTTATTGGTACTCCATAAAAATTTAAGACATCGCACTGCAAATCCATTACATCTGCCAAATGAGCTAATCCTTTACCAACAGGATGGTGAGCAATCACTAAATCAATATCTCCTAATTCTTTAGCTATTAAAAGCTCTGCTGGACCAATATCAATTCCTACTAAAATCTTCTTTATTTCTTTATCTTCTGTTATATGATAGATCCTGGAATCCAAATAGGGATTTTCAAAGGCCTCTTTATCAAGATCCTTTTTTTCTTCTTCTAGCGTTTTTTCATATTTTTTTCTTTTGTTTTCCAAAAACTTTCTTATTTCTCCTTCTCCTCTAAAATCTGCCTCTATCCCTTTTTTGATTGCTAAATTAAATATCTCTTTAACTTTCATAATTTTTTAAAAACTTTTTATATAATTGATTTATAAGCTCTTTTTGTTTTTTAAAATCTAAAACCTCCCTTCTGATTCGGGCTTTCTCTCTCCTTATATGCTTTCTTATTGATTTGGGCAGTTTTTTCTTTTTCATGATACAAAAAAATAACCCTGGTTATAGAAGCTAAAAATAACAGATATAAAACAAAAAATAGTATCATAGACACTGCTTTAGAAATTAACACAAAACTAAGAAAAAATCAAGCTCTTTGTTTATTCTCCTTTAATTACAGCTAAAGGAACAAGTTTCGCTACTTTTTTGGAAATCATATTCTTTTTTCTTCCTTTACTACTCTTCTATCATCCCAAGGCCCCGAAGGAGTCGCCTGCGGCGACCCTACGGGATAAAAATTTTTTCTCAATCAAACATTCTTTTACTACTTTTCTATCATCCCACGGAACCTTCTTCCCATCTGCAACGCACATCCAGGGCTCTGAACCCTTTCCTGTAATTATTACACTATCGCCGGGTTTTGCTAATTCAAGGGCTTTTTTAATTGCTTTGCGACGATCTAGAATTTCGTAGAAATTGGAAATTGAGAATTGAGAATTGGAAATTCCAGATTTTATCATTGATAAAATATGGCCTGGGTCTTCGTCATAGGGATCCTCATTAGTAATTATAATTTTACCGCAATATTTAGCTGCTAATTTTCCTAAAATAGGCCTCTTCCACTTATCCCTGCCGCCTCCGCAAGAACCTAAAACGCATATCAAATTAGGTTTTAGGTTATAGGTTATAGGTTTTAGGTTATTTAGTGTCTCATAAACCTTTTTAAGGCTTTGAGGTGTGTGGGCATAATCTACAATTACTTTAAAGGGTTCTTTAATTACAACTTCCATTCTTCCCAGCATTGCCTTAATTTTCTCCAGGGCCTTTTTACAAATTTCCAAAGAAATTCCTTGAGATAAGCCAACGCAAATTGCAGCTAAGGCATTGTCTATATTAAAACTGCCCAATAGTTCTAAATTAAAATCAATATTTTTAACCGTAAAACTTAAGCCGGAAATTTCCTCTTTTATATTCTCTGCTCTGACAACTTTAAATCTTTCAGAATCCATCTCTTTTTTTAAACTAAAGAAAATTTTTCTTTTAGCTGGAACCCCTAAAAAATATTTAGCGTTCTCGTCATCTAAATTAATAATATGAATATTTTTTGTTTTTTGAAAAAGCTTCAACTTTGCTTTCCTATATCTCTCAAATCCACCATGGGCCTCAATATGTTCTGGGCTTAAATTAGTAAAAACAGCCGTATCAAAATTAATAAATCTATGGCGATATTGCTTAACTCCTTCGGAGGTTACCTCTAGAACCAGATATTTACAGCCAGCCCTAACTGCTTTCTTTATAAATTTCTGGAGTTTAAAACGGCCGGGCATCGTCATTTTCAAAGTGTTAGGCCATTCCTTTTCTCCGATTCTAAATTTGATAGATGACAAGGAAGCTGTTTTGTAGCCTGCCTCTTCTAAAATTTCAGCAGTCATTTCAACAACTGTTGATTTTCCTCCTGTGCCCGTAACTCCGATAATAATTATTTTCTTTGAAGGAAATCCATACAAAAAAGCGCCTATCAAAGCTAACAAATAATGATAGAAGCTTAGCAAAAAAGATGGAATAAATTTTTTAGCTATTTTTTTGATTCTCATCGCCCTAAAATCTTCAAAGCGCTTTTTATCCTTTCTTCTGTATCTTTTATGTGTTCCGAAACTCCAGCTAAAGCCTCTTTTGCTTTCTGTCTTGAAAAACCCAAGTTAGTTAAAGCATCTATTGCTTCATCTTCTTCTTTAATTTTTTTCTTAGGTGAAAGATCTTTTATTTTTCCAGATAACTCCAAAATAATAGTCATAGCTTTCTTCTTGCCTATACCGGGAATTCCTTCAAATAAGCTGGAATCTTGGGCTTCAATTTTCTTTTTAATATTTTCTAAAGGTCCCAAAGAAGCTATTTCCAAAGCGGCTTTAGGCCCCACTCCTCTAATCCCTTCTAAAATCTCAAAAAACCCAAGCTCTTTTTCATCTAAAAATCCATATAATTCCATGCTATTTTCTCTAACATTCATAAAACAGAATAGTTTAAGCTCCTTGTCTTTTTCTGGCACCTTAGTAAGAGTCTTTTGAGACAAAAAGACCTTATATCCCACACCATTAACACCCAA
The DNA here is from genome assembly GCA_964518455.1 of uncultured Candidatus Saccharibacteria bacterium. Lineage (GTDB taxonomy): Bacteria > Patescibacteriota > Minisyncoccia > Minisyncoccales > GWA2-38-27 > CAZDXV01. The sequence goes on from CAZFHD010000003.1 coordinate 8,132, forward strand.
AACAATAAACTTTTCCTTTTTAGAAATAATTTTTCCTTGAAGATAGCTTATCATTAGACAATGGCTTGCCCGGAGGGCAAACATTCAAGATTCTGCCGAAGGCAGGTTCTTATATTAATTCTATCATGTTTTTTCTTTTTTAAAAGTTTAAACCAACGGGAGATCAATCTTAACATCCTAAAATAAGACCGTTAAAGAAAAAGGACGAGAAAAAGCTATGAAAACTTTACTCGTCCTTAATTGCGTTTGGGTAAGCCTTATTTTGGTTTATACTCCTCTAATCTTTCTATAAACCCATCTTTTGCCTGTCTTCTCTGCCATCGTTGAATAAGACGGTGGCCCCCATATTTTACTACATCCCTATACCAATCACGATACCAATTTCTCCACCCCCTAATAAGATAATCAACCGGGAAGCTAATAGTCCTTAGAGGAATCCTGAAAAAGCTTAAGGGATCATAGAACCGACTCATAAGTCTTATTGGGGTTTCTTGAAGTTCTCGCAGAGTCATATTGTCCGGTTCAAAACAAACATAGCTTCCGTCATATCTGCTCCAGGGCACTAATTCCAGCGGAAAAATTCTCCCCTCCTTTTCTAATCTTCGACGCAAGTCCGTTCCCGCAAAAGGAACTGGATGTATCATTTGAACACTATCAAGAGAAGCCTTGCGGATAAACTTCCTAAAATATCCGATTATTTCCTGGACACCGATTGCTTTTCTCTTTTCTTTCGATGGATAGCCAATAATAAACATCCCATGTATTCGGAAATAACGACGTAAGATTTTGGTCCACTCAAGCATATGAGAAGACGAGTATCCTTTACGCATAGTTCTAAGATCTTCGTCAATCGGAGATTCATAACCGATACAAGCGGTTCTGACCCCTGCTTTTTTCATAATCCCCAGCAATCCAGTTTTTTTTGCAGTTTCTAATCTTATCTGAACCGTAAAATCAAGCCGGTTTCCGTATTTCCCAAAAACCATCCTGAAAAATTCAAAAGTGCCATCAGAGTTTTCTTCTAAGCGGTCGTCAACGATAAAGAAACGACGAGCCCCCCGGGTTTCTACCAGCCATTTAACTACATTGAAAAGGTGCTGGCCATCAGCCCACCGAGGCCTTCCTCGTACACAGCAAAACTCACAATTCATTCCACATCCCCTTATACGCCCAATCGGATAAATCTTTACTTTGGCATATTTTAAAAGGCCGAAATCTGGATAAGGCAATTCGTTTAAATCTGGGGTCTCAAGCATTTCCGGAGAATTGGTTCTAATTTGCTTGTCTTCCAAAAAGGAAATCCCAGGGATGTCTTTCAAAGATTCTTCTGCTTTTAAAGCGTCAAGGATTTGTCGAATTACCATCTCGCCATCACCATGGACAACCACATCAACACTCTCTTTTAACGTCTCTCCCGGACAGTAATGAGCATGCCATCCACCGGCAATAGTTACAGCTTTCTCTTGATGATAAAATTCAGATAATTTCCAAACTCGCTCCATTGTACTAGTAAGACCACAGTAAAAACCAACAACTGCAGCAGGGTTTTCTTTTTGCAAAACCAAATGATCTGGCAGTCCCTGTTTATTACGAGGGCCTCTATAGTTATTCTCGTCAATTACCTCTACTCGCCATCCCCAAAGCTTATCTGCCACTGTAGCAACCATAATCGGACCCAAGGCAGTAGTTAATCTGGCCTGTCGAGTAAAAATATTCACCTCTGGAAAAATTGGGACGACAAACCGAATCAACGGCCAACCGTTTCTATTTATTATCTTACCCATTTTTACCACCTCCTTCTTTGTTTTTAATGTTAAAGTGCTAACTAAAGAACCATTGAGTAATCTTACTTTAATTGTTTCTAAAATTCAACACTACACTTGAAAAAATTTCTAAAAACTGATAGACTAAGTAACATCATGCCAGTTATAAAATCTGCCAAAAAGAGTCTTCGTCAGAATAAGAAAAGAAAAATCAGGAATCTCAGCTATAAGAACAAAATGAAATCACTTATTAAGAAAGTGAGGGGTTTGGTCAAAGAGAATAAAACAAAAGAGGCAAAAAAACTTTTACCTCAAGTATATAAAATATTAGATAAAGCAGCTAAGGTTGGGGTAATTAAGAAAAATACTGCTTCCAGAAAAAAAGCAAGAACAACCAAATTAATAAACAAAGAGGCAAAAAAATTAAACAGTAGCAATAAATAAATCAATAGCTGTTTCCGATTCGATCTTTCCTGTTTTAATATCAAGATCTGCCTGAAATATATTATGGTAGATTTTTTTTAATTCTGACAGAGAAAACTTCCTGGCTTGATAATAGCTCTTTCTTGCTACAAAAGAACAAAGACCCGACTTCTTCAAAATAATATTATAAGGCTTATGTTTATCTATTAGTTCCTTGATTTGTAAAACATTCCTAAACTGATAACTTATCATCGAAAGAAGATACAAAGGATTATCTCCTTTTCCTAGGTGCTTATACAAAAGACTTAAAGCTTTCTTTTTATCTCTTTGGGCTATAGCATCTATTGTCTTAAAAATATCAGTTTCAATTTCAGGTCTCACTAAAAGTTCTACATCTTCCTTTTTAATTTTTCCTCTTTTTCTATAATTAGTTAATTTTAAAATCTCGTTTTCCATTCGCCAAAGATCGTTTCCAACAAAAGAAATGAGTTTCTCTAAGACATCCTCTTTGACTTTAAATCCTTCTTTCTCAAATCTGTCTTTGACCCAAGAATAAAGTTTTCTCCCTCCCAATAAATTGAACTCCTGACATTTAGCTTTCTTTTTTAAAAACTTAAAAAGCTTATCGTTCTTTTTGATCCCATCTTCTTGGAACAAAACAATAATATCTTCTGATTTTATAAAATCTTCAGCCCTTTCTAAAAACTTTTCTTTAAAAAAAGAATTGGAAAAAGGGTTTGACAAAATCTGAAGCTTCTTTTCTTTAAACATTGAAGCCTGGCGAATATTGTCTTTAAAATCCTCAAACTCTTCCGCTGTTTTTTCTGCTAAATCTAAAAACCTAAAATTAAGCCCACTTTTGTGAACTTTTTGATAATGCTCGATAATCTCTTTTAATTTCTTTTTAGCTCTGTATGTATCTTGGCCGTAAAGAAAAATAATCATAATCGCTGACATTTAGGGCAGAAATGGGTTGACCTGCCACCTATTTTTTTTCTTTGAATAATTGTTCCGCAGCAAGGACATTTTTCGCCTTCCCTTCTATAAACCTTTCTGAATATATCAAACCTTCCTTTCTCACCTTTTATATTTCTATAATCTGAAATGCTTTCACCTCCCATCTCAATTCCTTTCTTTAAGACTTCTCTTATAAATTTATATAAAGCTTTCATTTCTTCTTCTGTTAGTCCAGAAGCAACCTTAAAAGGATGAATTTTAGCTCTCCATAAAGCTTCATCAGAATAAATATTTCCTATTCCGGCTATTACCTCTTGTTTCATCAAAACCTGCTTTATCTTACCTTTTTTGCTTTTAATAATTTTTTCAAATTCTGAAAAACTAACTTCTAAGGCATCAGGACCTAAACTATTCAATTCTTCCGCAAGCTTTTCTCTCTTCCAAAGTTGGATTTTAGCAAATTTCCTTAAGTCAGAAAGAGCTATCATTTTTCCGTTATCTAAAAAAAATATTAAATGAAGATAGCTATTCATCTTATCTTCTTTTAAAGCATGATCTGCTTCAGCTTGCCATTTTCCGCCTTTCTTCTTCCATTTTCCATAAAGTAGATGTCCTGTAAGTTTTTGATGGATTAAAAGAGAATATCTTCCTGAAAGTTCAAAGATTATATTTTTTCCTTTTCTGTAAATAGTTTTTATCTCTTTCCCTTTAATTTCTCTCTTAAACTCTTCGAAACTTGGTTTTTTAATTAGTTTCTCAAAATCTGTCCAGACATCAACAAAGGTCCCCGAAAGGACCTTTTTTTTCAAACCTAAAACTGTTGTCTCTACCTCTGGTAGTTCGGGCATATATCGCGTTACTTAAAAATAGCGTTGATCTTATTAATAATCTCCTCTGGTGTAAAATGGGCTTTAATCAAGTAATCCACAGCTCCCATTTTCAAGGCTCTTTCTATATCTTCTTTCTGACCAAGATTGGAAAGAATAATAACCGGAATTTCAGACAAAGCCGGGTCTGACTTAATCCTGGCTAAAACCTCAAAACCATCTATGCCAGGAAGAATAAGATCTAGTAATATTAAATCAGGCTTTTCTTTTTTCACACTCTCTACTCCCTTTTCTCCATCCACAGCCTCTATAATATCATAGCCCTCGTTGGAGAGTTTTTGAACAATAAGTTCTCGAAGAAATTTATCATCCTCTATGACAGATATTTTTTTAGCCATAAATTTTATTAGTAACTAGCTAGCAACTTAGGCTCTAGTTAACTATACTTATTAACAACTTATTATCAATTTTATTCTAACTTATTTTAAAAACAACTACAAGGGAGCTTCTATCCAATACCATTTTTAATAAAACTCCTGAGTTAAATACTCTCCAAACTCTTTCTTAACAGGAATAGTAAAATAGAAAGTAGTTCCTTTTCCTTCTTCTGATTCAAACCAAATTCTTCCTCCATGAGCTTCAATAATATTTTTGGTAATATATAAACCCAAACCTGTTCCTTCCGTCTCTATTCTCATTACATTCTTTGCTCTAAAAAACTTTTCAAAAACCCTATCTTGTTCAACTTTAGGTATGCCTATCCCTGTATCTTTAACTTCAATCTTAATATCTTTTCTTTCCTTCTCTAAAAAGATTGTAATTTTACCTTTAGGAAGAGTGTAAAAAATAGAATTTTCTAAAATATTAGCAAAAGCTATTTTTATTTTTTCCACATCTAACATTACTTTAGGCAATTCTTCTCCTGATCTTTCTATTCTACAATCAAGATTCTTCTCTTCCAGCTTTTGGGAATTCTTTTTAACTACTTCTTCTATAATATCTTCCAAACTAGAAAGAGTCATCTTAGAAATATACTTTCCTTCTTCTATTTTAGCCACATTAAGAAGATCATTTACCAACTCAATTGCTTTATCATTTGTATAATAGGATTCTTCCAATACCTCTTTTTGTTTCTGAGATAACTTTCCTAACTCCCCGTTTAATATCATCTTTAAAGACCACTTAACCCCAGACATAGGAGTACGAAGTTGGTGGGCAGCCAAAGTAACAAATTCTGTTTTCATTCTTTCTACTTTCTTTTCTCTAGTAATATCTCTTAAAACCACCAAAGTCTCTACCCTTTTTTGATCTCCTGCTTGAATAACATCCACTTCTAAGATAAAATTTTCTTTAATTTTAATCTCTCTATTCGAAACCTCTTCTATGCCGCCGCCCAAAGCTGAAACAAGGGCTTTACATTTAAGATAAGAACTAAGATCTAAAAAATATCTTCCTAAAACTTCATCTTTTTCAATGCCTAAAAGTTTTTCAGCTTCAGGATTAATCAAAGAAAGTTTGTTTTTGGAATCAAAAACCAAAAGTCCTTCTGTCAAATGATTTATTACAGAAAGAAACTCTTCCTTTTCTAGTTTATGATTGTTATTATCTAAACCAAACATTTTAAATAATTGTAAGCTGGTTATTTTCTTTTTCTTTTATTTCCTTTAATCTGGGGATTAAAGTTTGAAAATCATAATCTTTAAAAAACTCAATAACCTCTTTTTCATCATAATCTCCCCATTTAAGATTTTTAATATTAATCTTAAGAGGAATATTATATTTTAATTCTACCAAAAATTTAGAAAGAAAAGCTCGTTTTTTGTATTTTTTCAAATTCTTTTTAAGAGCGGGTTTTAACTTTTTAGCTCTCTCACTATCTTTTTCTAATTGCTGGTAAAGATTTTCTAAGGTTTTAAACTTTTTAACAAGTTCTATTGCCGTTTTCTCTCCAACTCCGGTCACTCCCGGAATATTATCTGAAGGATCTCCTCTTAGAGCTTTAAAGTTTGTCAATTGAGAAGGCTTTAAACCTTGATATCTCTCTTTTACTTTTTCTTTATCGTAAAGAATTATATCTTTTACTCCTCTTCTTAAACCGTAAACCTTAACATTTTTATCTACCAATTGAAGCAAATCCAGATCTCCCGTCACCACAACGGATTCTACCTTTTTTTGAGAAGCTTTCTTCACAATATATCCTATTAAATCATCTGCTTCAAATCCTTTTTTTTCTAAAACTTTAACTCTGAACTTCTTTAAGACTTCCTTTATAATTGGAATCTGCTGAATAAGTTCCTCGGGTGTCTTTTTTCTTTGAGCTTTGTACTTTTTGTATTTCTTATGGCGAAAAGTAGGAGCTGGAAAATCAAAGGTTGCTACAATAAAATCCGGTTTAATGTCTTTTATGGATTTAAAAAAAATCAAAAGAAAACCATAAACAGCATTAATCAACTTTCCTTTTTTAGTAGTTAAAGAAGGCAAAGCGTGAAAAGCCCTATGAATTAAAGCGTTGGCGTCTATAATTAACAATTTCTTCTTTCCCATAGTTTATTTTAGCACAATTTAAAGAATTTCAGAATTTAATTCCTCTTATTTTTTCATCTCTAAATTTAAACTTAATCCAAAAAGTATTTTTTGGCATAATCTTAGAAATATGGTCTGCCCACTCTATAGCTACAATGTTTTCGGGATTAGAGATAATTTCTTCAAAACCTAAATCCAATAATTCCTCTGGCTTCTTTATTCGGTAGCAATCAATGTGAACTAAAACCAAGCCCATTTTGACCTTAAATTTTTTTATTATTACAAAAGTAGGGCTTAAAACTTTTTCTTTAACACCCAAACCTTTAGCAAACCCCTGCAAAAAAGTTGTCTTTCCTCCTCCTAACTCACCCTCCAAACCAATAATAAAAACTTGCTCTGGTTTTTTAATTTTCAGAACCTTTTTCGCTAATCTCTCTCCTAACTTCTTTGTTTGGTTAGAGTTATTTGTAATATATTCTTTTTTCATGACCTAGTTGACTAATTATTTTAAATAGTATAAATTGAATTAACCTAAAACTTATTAACATCTTAATATAATTTAAAAATTTATGCCAGAAAAGAAAAAAATAACAGGTGAAATAGAGATAACCGAAAGAACGGTTACGGATATTAAAAAAGAGGTAAAGAATATCCTTGATTTCAAAGAAAAGGTTAAAAATTCCCTATACCTTAGAACTACAGAGCTTGTTGAAATACTTTTATCCGGCGCTTTCTATTTAGACGCTTCCGATATTCATTTAGAACCCAAAGAAGATAAAGTAAAATTAAGAATAAGAGTAGACGGCGTTTTACATGATATCTTTTTTTTAGACCATAAAATTTACAAAGCTTTGCTTTCTCGAATAAAACTGCTCTCTGCTATTAAATTAAATGTGATCTCTCGGCCTCAAGACGGCCGTTTTTCTATTTTAATAGAAAGGATATCTATAGAAATTAGAACCTCCTCTCTGCCTTCAGAGTTTGGGGAAGCTTTGGTTTTAAGAATCCTTAATCCCAAATGGGTAGTTAATATGGAACAATTAGGATTAAGAGATGACCTATTAAAAACTTTTAAAGAGGAAATTAAAAAACCAAACGGAATGATAATTTGTACAGGTCCTACGGGTTCTGGTAAAACTACTACTCTTTACGCTTTCCTCCAAAAAATCAACAAGCCCGAAATTAAAATTATTACTATTGAGGATCCTATAGAATACCATTTAAAAGGGGTTTCCCAATCCCAGGTTGACGAATCCAAGGGTTACACTTTTGCCAACGGTCTTCGAGCTATTGTCAGACAAGACCCAGATGTAATTTTAGTCGGTGAAGTTAGAGACAAAGAAACAGCTGAGATTGCTCTCCAAGCTTCCTTAACCGGGCACTTGGTCTTAAGTACAGTTCACACTAACGATGCTGCCGGAACTATTGCCCGTCTTCAGGCCTTAGGGGAAAAACCTGAAAATATAGCTCCCTCTATCAATATGGCTATAGGCCAAAGATTAGTAAGAAAAGTCTGTAAAAAATGCGTAAAACACGAAAAACCTTCAGTTGCAACATTAAAGAAATTAAAAAAGTCCTTGAAAGAACTTCCAAAAGAAGCAAAAGCTCCAAAAATAGATGAAAACACAAAGATACCTATAGCCAAAGGATGCAGAGACTGCAGTTTTACGGGCTACAAAGGAAGAATTGGAATTTTTGAAGCTTTTAAAGTAGACGATGAAATGGAAAAATTTATTCTTAAAGGTCCTTCAATAGCTGAAATGAGAAAAAAAGCCATTAAGAAAGGAATGATTCCAATGAGGCAAGACGGTTTATATAAAGTATTAAAAGGAATTACCACTATAGAAGAAGTAAATAGAGTAACCGGAGAAAAAGTGGAATAAAAACCAAAATAAAAAAGCCTCAAAAAAGAGGCAGCTAAACTAGCCCTAAGGCTGGGGGAAACTTAAGTTTAGGAACCAAAGTCCAGAATTCTCTCGAGGCATCAGTTCGCCTAAGCCAACCAACCCATCTGCAAAGAACTCCTATTCCCCCAGCCTTAGAACTGGTTTAACGCTATTATTCTAACAAATTATGGAAGATTTGTCAAGAGCAAGCAAAAATCTTACATCCCCTATTTCCACAGAAGAAGATGAAAGGTTTGATACCGCTTTAAGGCCTAAAACCTGGGATGATTTTATAGGGCAACAAAAGACTAAAAAAAACCTTCAAGTAATTCTTAAAGCTGCTAAAAAAAGAGGAGAACCTTGTCCGGAACATCTCCTCTTTTATGGAAATAGCGGTTTAGGTAAAACAAGTCTATCATACCTTATTGCCAAGGAAATGGGAAGTAATATTAGGACTATCACAGGGCCTGCTATTCAAAAAGTAGGAGATTTAGCGGCTATTCTAACTAATTTAGAAGAAGGAGATTTGCTGTTCTGCGACGAAGCACACCGCATGAATAAGTTCATTGAAGAATTTCTTTATCCCGCTTTAGAAGATTTTAAACTAAGTTTAGTTTTAGGAAAAGGCCCTATGGCCAGAACCATGGATTTAAAACTTCCCAGATTTACTTTTATTGGAGCTACTACCAGAATAGCTTTAGTTTCGGCTCCTTTAAGAAATAGGTTTGGAGCTACTTTTCAACTTGATTTCTACAATCCGGAGGATATTGAAGAAATAATTAGAAGATCCAGCAAGCTGTTAGAAGTAAAAATAGAGCCCGAAGCTGTAAAAATAATAGCCCAGCGCTCTCGTTTTACTCCAAGAGTAGCAAACCGCCTTCTCAAAAGAGTAAGAGATTTTGCTCAAGTAGAAGGAATGAAAAGTATTGATAAAAGAATAACAGAATCTGCTATGAAGTTCTTGGAAATAGACAAGAAAGGATTAGAACCGGGCGACAAAAAGATTTTAAAAACCATTGTTAAAAAGTTTGAAGGAGGACCTGTAGGACTTCAAACCTTGGCTGCGGCTACGGCAGAAGAAGAAGATACTATTTTAGATATTTACGAACCTTATCTAATGAGACTGGGCTTTATTGCCAAAACCCCAAGAGGAAGAATGGCTACCAGGTCTGCCTATCAACATTTAGGTCTAAAATACAAAGGGGGCCAGGAATCTTTGCTTCAATGAAAAAGATTTTGTTTTTAGTTTTTGTTTTTTTAATTTTCCCGTTTTTTGTTTTGGCAGCGGACAAAGTGGAAATCAACACGGCCTCGTTGGAACAGTTGGAAACATTGACGGGAATTGGACCAGGAAAAGCACAGGCAATAATAGATACAAGACCGTTTTCTTCTGTTGATGATTTAATAAGGGTAAAAGGCATTGGAGAAAAAACTTTGCAAAAAATAAAAGACCAAGGATTAGCCCGGGTAGGTCCTCAAGAAAAATTGGAGCCAGAACCCAAGGAATTGGCTGAAACCCAAACCGAAAAGCCTCCTGAGATCGGGTCTCCAGCAGTTGAGCCGGTGAGTTATCCGAGCGGGATTGTTTTTAGCGAGATTCTGCCCTCACCCGAGGGAACGGATGCGGAAAATGAATGGATTGAATTGTTCAATGAAAATGATTTTAAAGTGAATCTTAAGAATTGGACAATAGAAGATAAAGAAGGAAGAACAAAAACTTTTACTATAAACAAAGAAATTTCAGCTAAAGGATATATTGTTCTTTTAAGACCCGAAACAGGTATAACTTTGAATAATTCAGGTGATACTTTAGAATTAAAAAATCCCAACGAAGAAGTTATAGATTTCGTTAATTATGGAAAAGCTTCTGTTGGAGAATCATACAGCAAAATAGACAACAAATGGAATTGGACCCCTATTTTAACCCCCGGCTCTAAAAATAAAGCTGCAGAGAACGGGCCTCTGCTAACTAATAGGGGAGGAGTTTCTGATACCGATGAATCTTCTTCTGAAAAAGAAAACTCCTTTACAAAAGAAGGTTTTTCTGAAAAGGGAACAGCTGAAATTGGTAAAAGAATTCCTCCAACTACTAAAACTTCTTTCTTAATAGCTTTTCTAATAGCTACTGCGTCAGCAAGCTTAATCTTATTTATCAAAAGAAGTTTTACACTTTAAAGAAAATCCCAAAAACTCAAATAAAAAAAGGGGCAGAAAACAATATTTCTGCCCTATGTTTTCAGGTTATTTAACCTGTCTTTTCTTTATTAATAAGAGAGCTGCGCTTGTTATTAAAAGAGAAAGAGTTGCTGGTTCTGGGATATAGGCTCCGTATATTCCATCTACCTCACTCCAGACCACTAAATTACTGTCTATGGCCAGATTGCTAAAATACTCTTCCCCTTCTGCAATAATAAACTTAGTTGAGCTGTCTAAGTCGTAACCATAAATCCCCTGCTTATGGGTTTCTGGGTCCCAGGCGCGCCAAACTACAAAATTGTCGCTGACCTGAGGACCCTCTTCCCATACCTCGCTAACAGATATGGGAAATTCTTCTTCAGTAGACAAATTATATCCATAAATGTCTTTTTGAGAGTTAACATCTGAATCACGAATATCTTCCCAAACAATAATGTCCCCGCCGATATCAAGAGAACGCCAGAAGTCATATGAATCACAAGTAAAGGTAGTTGTATCTCCAGTAGTTAGATTTTGGATATATATCGGGGTATGATCTCCTTCATACCTCGACCAGATAACAGTATCGCCATCTATCCGAGGATGCTGCCTCGTGCCACAGGAACGAGGAGAAGGTGTAAACCTTTCTCCAGTAGAAAGATTTAAACCCTCAACACTGTATCTTCCTGCGCGCCAAACTACAATATTCCCACTAATATCAGGCCCGTCTTCTTTCCAGTTTTCCGTAGTAGCAATAGGAAATTCTTCCTTGCTTATTAAGTCGAAGCCGTAAATATCATAATTCTCTTTAGCGGCATCTTCATTGGGAGTAAAGTTTCGCTCATCCACCCAAACTGCGGTATTTAGTCCTACTTCCGGCATCCCTTCGAAGGGACGTCCTCTAACACTGTTACAGATAAGAAATTCCTCTTTTTCCTTCAGGTTATAGCCGTACAGATTACTTCCCGCCAGCCATATAACATTATTTCCAGAAACGGCTACTTCACTTTTTCCAGAAGCCGAAATAAGAAACTTCTCAAAACCACCAAAAACCGGATTAACCGTCAAAACAACCACCGCCGCCGTCAAAAAAACCACCCTTGCCGTTTTCATTGTCCTTCTCCTTTCTCTTGTTAGGTTAATTGTTTAAGAACTATCTGGATCTTAACATCTTATCAATACTTTTGTCAAATCAAAACCCGCCCGAGAGGGCGGGCTTAAATCTTAATATCTTTAAAGCCAGTTAGAAAGGAATAATTTCTCTCCATTCAGGAGGAAATAAAACATCTCCTACAGTTATTTGAAGTTCTATTGTGCAATAATTACCATCTGAATCTGTAGCTCTCAACTTTAAGTCTACTACCCCGGAACTATCATAAGTATGTGGTATTGGTGTTTCTCCCACCTCTTCAAAAAACCCATCACCATCCAAATCCCATTTATAAGTACAACCACTGCAATAGTTCGAACTGTTAGCAATTTTAACCGTCTCTCTTTCGTCAAGACTAATTTCGGGACAATTAAGGTTACCATCGAGTTCTACAACACAACTACCACTGCCTGTCTCTTCCAATAATTCGTTTAAAACTCTATAGGTAAACCCTGGCCAAGGCCAATGATCTCCTGGATCAAAGGGAACAGCTGAAGAACCAGGAGTACGAGGATTAGGAGGAACACGACCACCAGCACTAGAAGGATTAGGAGGATAATCCCAAAGGGACTCCAAACCGTTTACGTCCCAAACTTTTACTCTCCAGTAATAATCTTTAACAAATTCAAAGGGTCTACTACCATCAGGAGTACTATAAGCACATGAACGAGGCAGAGGATCCCCTGGACTACAACGACTATCACTTATAATAGCTTCCCCAGCTTCAGAACCATTTAGGTCTACTAAATT
>CAZFHD010000004.1:0-19110 GCA_964518455.1 uncultured Candidatus Saccharibacteria bacterium
TTACCGCTACACCATAGCCACCATGTGCCCTCGAGAGGAGTCGGACCTCTATTCCGGGGTTAGAAACCCCGTGTTCTATCCATTGAACTACGAGGGCATAAAAGCCATTATAACGCAAAACTCTAATTTGGTCAATCTTTTTCTAACCTTTCTTCTGCTTTTTCTTCTGCCTTTTCTTCTGGTTCTGAAGTAAATCTTTCAAAAAGATCAGGATAACCTTTTTCATCAGCTTTATTAAAATCTTCTTCCCGCTCTTGCCAAATTTTCAATACTTCTTGATAAGTTTTTTCCTCTAATTGAAGAGGAGATTTTAAATCATTAAATTCTTTTTTCTCAGCCAAAACCCCGTAGCTATAAAAAACTAAAGCTCCAAGAGCTAAAACCAACAAGAAAAGCGCTAAACAAGACCAGGCTAAATTATCAGCTGCAATTATTACAAAGTTTTTAAAAGCTTTAAAAGCTCTTTTCAGCTCCTCCCTTCCTCCTATAGATTCTTCTTTAAAATTAGCTAAATTATCTTTTTTCTCTTTAGTCGATTTTCTTTTTTTCTTCATTATATTTTGTAAAAACTTTTATCTTTAAATTTAAAATCACATCCTTCAAAGAATATCCCTCATATCTTTGAGATTTTAGGTCCTGTTCTCCCAACTTATTGATAACAACACTTTGAATTTTAATTAGATAGGGAGCAGTTTCTAATTTTTCTAAAAATCTTAAAGAATTATCAGAAGAGCTAATAGTTGTGATTTGAAATCCAATAGAATCCCAAGGATCTTCTTTAGATTCCTTTAAACTAACGGGCTTAATTTCTATTGAAACTCCAGAATTAGCAGCTGTTTTCTCCAAGAATTCTATCAAACCAATAGGAGCTTCAGAATTAACAAAAAGACTGTCAATTTTTTCCAAATCAGGTTTTAGCTTTTTAAAATCTTTCTTAATCTGGGAAATACCTCCGGCTTTGCCCTGAGATAAAACTATTTCCTTTCTAACTTCAACAATCTCTTGAGAATTCTTAATTATCTTCTTAAATAAAGGATATATTAAAAGAAAGATAAAAGCCAATCCTACTATCCCAGAAACAACTGAAATTAATATTATTTTCTTTTTAATCACCATAGAAATACATTGTTAAATTGTTATTTTTCAATAATTTTGAGATTAACAGAAAAATTGATATCTCTAGCCTCCATCCAATTACCCGGAGGGAAATGAATCTCTTGAAAATTCTCTTCTTTTTCCAAATTTCTTTTCAAATTAAATAAATCTTCTCTAGTGAGAGCAAAACCCGAAAGAGAAACTCTCAAATAAGGTTTTTCTTTTTCAGGTTCTGTAAAAACAGAAGAAAAATCATCCAAACAAATGTTTTCTGGCAAAATACCGGCAATCCTTTCTAAAAGTTTAGAATAATTAAGTCTTTGATTATAGAAGGTTTTTAACTTCTTCAAACTAAGATTAGCCTCTTTAATTTTCTCCTGCATGCCTCTGATTTCTTGCTGTTCGGTTATGGATTCTTTAGTTTGCAAAACGTTATTGTAATATTGAACTCTCTTAGAAATATATGTATTAACTGAAATAAAGATTACTCCTAAAGTCAAAAAGAAAAGCAAACCCATAAAACAAAAAATTATAGTTAATCTCTTTTTTCTTTCTAAGTTAAGTTCCCTTTTTTCTTTTGAAGGCAGTAAATTTATCATTAATTACATTCTTAAATTGTTAAATTGTTAAATTGTTAAATTGCTTTTATCCCTCTTAGAGCTAATCCTAAAGCTGTAGTATAACCTAGAGATTCCTCATAAGATAACTCTGGGATTTCTTTTAAGGGTTGAGGTAATATATTAATCCAAGGATTAGCTTTCTTTACAGAAATTCTAGTTTCAGAAGAAATAAATTCCGGCAATCCTTTAAGATTAATCCCTCTGCCGCAAAGAACAATTTCTCTTATTTCTTTATCTGAAGAATGAATATTGCCATCAGCACTATGGGTTTTGTAATAATCTTCATATTTTTTAACCTGCTCAATTAAATCTGTAATAATAGGGATAATTGCTTTAAAGGCTTTCTTTTTTTTCTTGCCTTTAGCTTTTTTACCAGGATTAAGTCCGTACTTAATTTTCAGTTCTTCAGCCTCTTTTTCTCCTATTTTAAGGTCTCTAGCAATGGCTTCTGTCAAAGCTTTAGAAGAAATAGCATTAGAAGAGGTAAATCTAATAGAAGAACCGGCAAAAATAATAAAATTGGTATTGCTTTTACCAAAGTCTACTATAAAAAGTGGAGATTCAGTTTTTTGTTCTTCAACTATTGCTCTAGTAATAGATTGAGATTCAATCTCAAAAGCTTGGGGCTTGAGACCTGCTTTTTTTATACAAGAAAGGAAAGAGTCTATTGTCTTTTTAGATAAAGCTGCAATTAAAACCTCTAAATATTTTGATTTTTGATTTGATAAAGGAATAACTTGAAAGTCTAAGTAGACATCCTCTATAGGAAGGGGAATATAGTTCTCTGCTTCAAAAGGAATAGCTTTTTCCAATTCTTCATTTTTCATTTTAGGCATCTGAATTACCTGTAAAAAAGCTTTCTTTTCTGGCAAAGAAACTACAACATTTCTTGTTTCCAGTTTTTCACCTTTGACCTTACCCAAAGCTCTCTTGATAGCTTCTGTTAAAGCTTTTTGGTCTTTTATTTCTCCTTCTTCAACTATGCCTGGCTTTAAAGAAAACTCCCCCCAAGAAGCCAAACTAAAATGTTTTCCTTTCTTTTTTAATTTGGCTATTTTTAAAGAAAGGTCTGAAATATCTAAGCCAAAGGATTCAGTTTTAAGTTTTAAGAATTCTAACATCTTTAATATTCATTATAACAAGGTTCCTTTTTTTCCCATAGCCTACGAGGATTTTATTCTAATTCTTCCCATCTTACTACCCCAAATTCAAAGGTAGTATAAGGCACAAATGGAGGAGGATTATAAATCAAATTTCTATCTATATAGTTTTCTCTTTTTTTGTAACCGGAAATTGTAACGCTTCCTGAAATCCATTGGGTTCCAACCCTACCGTTGCTTACAATAGAACCTGTAATTTCCAATTTGTCTTTAATATTCCCTGAATAATGATTCCTTCCGAAGTGTCCCTTTTGGGCAATAAAGATACCTTTTAACTCCATATTATCTGGTGAACTGGGAGATATTAAAATATTATCCTCTCCTATTAAAACTAAGCCATCAGAACTCCCTCCTAAACTATATTCTATATCTCCCAACAAAATTAGATTAGTATCTACATTAGCGTCTACAAGATTAGCCGAAGCTACGGTTATTTTTCCTTCAACTACTCCTTCTACCCAAAGATTATCTTCAAAGAAAATAGCTGAACAAGAAGGATTAATAGAATAAGTATCATAAAAATATTCATCTGAAATATTAAAGTAGTCCCAATGCCAACCTTGCTCATAATTGTAAGCCCAACTAGCAGAAAGATCTGTAATTATTCTAACCTCAAAAGTGCCGTCGTTTTTAAAAACTAAATGATAGCCATCTCCATCAGAATCAATATCTTTAACCGGAGGAAAATAAGCATCGTAATCCTGAGCTGCTACTTTAATCTGGGCTAGATCAATTGTAATTCCTTCAAAATCAAAGGAAGGAACAGGATAATTAAAAAGATCTGTTTGAGCATTATTGGTAGTTGTAAAAACTCCCGGACAAATACAATTCCCCGCTTCTAAATTACAATCAGAAGGGCAAGAACTGCAACCGAAAGAACTTGTACAAACCCAAGTTTCTCTATTAGAACTAACTAATGATTGATTTTCACCATCCATCCTGATTCCCCCATTGGAATGATAAACTCCTCTTATCTCCCGATCAGGACCTGCCCAGACATTATCGTTTAAAAGATAAGCAAACCTGGCTACCGAGTCTCTGCCATAAGAAACCGCCACCTTTCTTTTAATATCAGGAAAATCTTCTGTCCAGCCAGAGGAAATTATGTTTCTTTGAATAGTTTCCCCGCAGCTAAGAGTAGTATCTATATCCAAAGAAAATTCTCCCATTAAATTCCCAGCTGGATCATAATAGCTTTTATTAAGCAAGCAATTTCCTTCTGCTTCATTATTAAGACACCATTTGTAATAATCAATTCCAGCCTCAGCTAAATGAAGAGACTCGTTCCAAGCCACTCCTTTCACCGAAGTTCTTAGCTGGAAAAGAATAAAACCAAGAAGAGAACTCAATAAAATCAAAAATATCACACCAAAAACCAAGACTAAAGTAATAATAGCTCCTTTTTCTCTAAAGTTACTCTTCTTTGAGGTTTCTAAATTTAGCATAAGATTCTAATTCAAAATCTTTTGGTGAGCGGTTTGGATCTACATTTACTACAAGATAGATTTGCATTAATTTTGTTTCTTGAAGGCGAGCGGGAGTAGCTAAAGGATTATTCACTGTATCTCCCGGCCAATCCCCATTATAATAGGTAAAAATCGGAGGTGTGTTGCGAACATAAGAGCTTAAAATTGAAATCTCCTCCTGGTCAAGAGGATATTCTGCAGGAAACGATGTAGGATTAATAACTCCTTTCTTAAGCTCATGATCTGAACCTGAAACCTCTTCCTGCCAAGACAGCTCAAACTTAACCCTTATTGAGTGATTGTCCTCTCCCCAGTCGCAGAAAGGATCAACCTGAGAATTAGAGTCAGCAGAAAGCTGGAGAGAACCATCCAAGGCCTTGTCTGCTACATCAAAGACAGAGTTCCCCTGCCAAGCTCCGGCGCAATCAGAACATCCTCCCTGACATAATTTTCCCAGATAATCCCCTTCGGCGTAAATTTCAACATATTCTTTCTTCCATCCCAAATCTCCCTCAATTGATACTTTCAATTCAGCCGAAGTTAAACTCCCTTGTAAATAATCGGAGAAATCAACATCACAAGAACCTCCTCCGGAAAAACTATAGCATTCTTTAGTTTGATTGCCGGAGTTTGACCCTCCTAAAAAATACCTCACTCTTTCTATAGCCCCGTCTTTGTCTACATCACCGTAAAAAATGAATTCTTTATTTCCCGCTTTTTCGATAGGATAAGAGCCATCTTCTCCTAAAGTAGCTTCTCTGATTTCTTTAACCATAATGCTAACTCCTCTCCTGGCTTCTTCAATAGCCATAGATTGCTGCCAAGCTAAATCATGGATTCTATAAGAATAGACAATAAAACCTGAAAGAGCGCCCATTATCAAGGTAAAAACAGCTATGGTAACTAAAGTTTCAATAAGGGTAAAAGATTTCATAAGTTTAGATTTGTTAGATGTTGGATGTTAGGTGTCAGAAATTGGCCTCCGGAGCTTACTCTAATCGTTCTAAGCTAATTATTTTGGTTTCATCTCCCGACACAGAAACTGTTCCCGAATAATCAGAAAATCCCGAAGCTTCAACATCCAAGTTATAGCTCCCAGAATCTAAAGGAATAAAGTAGGTTTTACCTTTTCCGTCAGTATTTTGGGTTTTATCATAACTCAAATCACTCCTATATAATCTAACTCCGGCTGAGAAAACAAGCTCTCCCGTTTCCTCGTCCTGAACTGTAATCATAAGGGAATTCTGGGCTTTCAAATAAAGCTCAACAGACAGAGTAGTATCGGGAGGAAGACTTACGGGTTGAGGAGAAGAATCTACTTCCAATAAATCCAATCCTGTGGCAGGATCAATAGTAAAAGTGTACAAATCCCATTCAATATTAGAAATATCAATATGACCTGACCCTCCGGAATTATGATCTTGAGAATACTTATAAACAGGGTTTTCTGCTGCATCTTTTCCAATAATTTTATCCCCTTTTAAATTAAAATTAACGTTTGGAATAGGAATAGGTTCTGAAGTTCTCCAGGAAACATGCCAATCATAAAGAGTAGGACTAATTGAAATATCTGTTGTAGAAAGCTCCCCTTTAACTTTTAACTGAGAATAAATAGAAATATCTAATTCTGATAAATCTAAAGGAGAAACGAAAAAACCAGTAGAATTGCCGGCTAAAGCTGAATCTGGAATTAATTTCCAGGTTGCTCCATCAAAATAGAAAACTTTGTAAAGAATTTGAGTATCGGCTAATTCTTCATCACTCCAGGAAAACTCTTCCCAACTAGTTAAGTCTAGAGAACTTATAGATGTAGAAACTAAATAACCAGAGTTATAACCTGAACTTATTTTAACTTCTCCATTTTGAACATCTATAGTCGAAGAGTCGGAAATATTGGTATCTGTTGTGAAAGAGTCAGAGAAATTATTTGTGTTCCAAGAAGAAAGAGTATCTACAAAAAGAGCGCTAAGCTTATCAATTGAAAAACTAATCTCTGACATTTTACCTTCAATGACAATAGGATTAGGTTTTTCAGGAATAGCCACTTCTTCCATACTATAAGTTCTACTACTACTATATCCTTCTTTGGAGACTTCTACTTTATAGGTTTTAGCTGGAATAGAGAATAGATGCTTTCCCTCTGTTGGAGTAGCGGTTTTCACTACTTCATCGGTTTCGGAATCTTTTACTTCAATAAAGGGATTTGGAATCATCAAACCCTGAGCATTAAAAACAGAAACCGAAAGAATTCCTCCTACTATCTCACATTCCTGAGCTACAGTTTCAGGAGCTATGTCTGTCACCATTTTTACTTCCCTACCCAAAAGTCCTGGACAAGAAACTTTTATTTCTACTTTCTTGTAATCGTTTGGGCATTCATCTTCTGGAGTTTCTATGCCATCTGCTTCATCTAACACATAATCAATCCTGGTGTTTATAACGTAATCTATGCTATTAATAGTTTTGGTTTCCTCTGCTGAAAGAGTACCATCTGGATAATCTCCCAAAACTCCCACATCTTTATAAGACAAGTTCCTAATCCTTTCTATTTCTCCGTTAGCTATAAAAGTAGCTGTAATTCTGTCTCTACTCTGGCTTATCACTTTTAAAGCCAGCTGATAAGCTCCAAAGATGGCCAAGAAAACTATCAAGATCAAAAAACTTCCCACCAAAACTTCTATTAAAGTAAACCCAACACCATTTTTAGCACCAAAACTGGTGCTGGGTAAACCTGGTTTTTTAAGATTAAGATTAAAAGAGATCATAATTAAAAAGCGTTCATCATACCATAAATTGGCTGGAGCATAGAAACTGCAAAAAATCCTACTGCAGCACCAATAATAATCATTAAAACAGGTTCAATTATAGAAGAGAGATTCTGAGTAATTCTATTTACCTCACTTTCATAAAAATCAGCTAACTTCTGAAACATAAAACTGATTTCTCCTGTCTCTTCTCCTACTGCTACCATTTGAACCATCAAATCGGAATAAAGCTTCTGGTAATCTTTAATCACAGAAGAAAACTTAACTCCTTTATTAATTCTGTCTGAGGCCTCCAAAATTGCTTTTTTGTAATATATGTTTCCCAAAACTCCAGCTGTAATTTCTAGAGCTCTAACAATAGGAATGCCGGCTTCTACCAAAGAACCTAAAGTTCTAGTAGTAGAAGCTGAATTGGTTTTTTTAATAATGCCAGAGAGAACAGGGATTTTTAAAACTAACTTATCAAAAGCTAAAGTACCAAGTTTTGTGCTCATAACAGCCTTTATTAAAACTATTGCTCCAATAAGTATAAAAGGAAGTAAATACCAAAAATTAGCTAAAAAATTACCCGTTCCTATAACTATTTTGGTAGTAAAGGGAAGTTCAATATTAAGATCTTCAAAGGTTTTGGAGAGGCGAGGAACAACTATAATCATCATTAATATCCCTATAATCACCATAAAAGAAACAATCACAGTAGGATAAACCATAGCTCCTTTTACCTTAGACTTCAACTCATATTCTCTTTCCATCTGGCGAGTCAGTACCTTCAAAACATCCTCCAGGGTTCCTGCTTCTTCTCCAACCTTTATCATATTCAAAAAAAGGTCTGAAAAAACATCAGGATAATTTGAAAGAGCTTTAAAGAAATTCTGGCCTCTGGTAAGTTCCTCGGCAACCTCTTTAAGAATTCTCCTGAATTTTTTTTTGTCTGTTTGATTAACTAAGGTTTCTAAAGCTCGGGGCAAAGCCACTCCGGCAGAAATCATCACCTGAAGATTTCTGGTAAACATTACTTTATCTGTCAAAGAAACAGAACCGAGAAAGGGTATTAAAGATCTTAAACTTCTTCTTTTCTTTGCCTTTCCTTCCGCTGTCGCTGAAATTAAAACATATCCTTCTTTCCGAAGGATCCTAGCAAGTTCGTATTCATCTTCGGCCTCTATCATTCCTGTATGAGGCCTTCCTTCTAAAGTTTTAGCAGTAAATTGATAACGAGGCATATCATTCCATGATGACTCTCAATACTTCTTCAATGCTGGTTATTCCCTGAACTCCTTTAATAAAGCCGCTTTCCACCATAGTCATCATCCCTTCTTTTTGAGCTTGTTTTTGAATATCGCCAGCAGTTGCCCTCTGAACAATCATATCTTTCAAGGACTCTGTAATTTTTAAAACCTCATAAATACCTATTCTTCCACTATAGCCTTCAGGGCAATCCTTAGAAGTTTTTGGTTTATAAAATTCAATATCCTTAAGACCTTGATTCAATTTGATAATTTTTTCTCTCCTCAAAGTTTTTACTAATTTATCTAAATCACAGTAATCAGAAAGACTATCTATATCAGTTTTCTTAAGTTTGTATTTTTTCTTATTAGAACAAAGCCTTCTAACTAATCTTTGAGCTATAATTACATTCAAGGTAGAAGAAATCAAAAAAGGTTCAGATTTCATATCAATCAAACGGGGAATAGCTCCGGCAGCATTGGTAGTATGAAGAGTAGACAAGACCAGGTGTCCTGTTAAAGCTGCGTTAATAGCCAAACTAGCTGTCTCATTATCTCTAATTTCACCTACCATAATAATATCTGGGTCCTGTCTAACTAAAGACCTTAGTCCCGAAGCAAAAGTTAAACCAATTTTGGTCTTAACCTGGGTCTGGTTTACCCTGGGCATTTGATATTCTATAGGATCTTCAACTGTAGAAATATTCACTTCAGGAGTACTTAAAATCTCCATAGCGCTGTAAAGAGTCGTGGTCTTGCCAGAGCCGGTAGGTCCTGTTACTAATATCATCCCAACAGGTCTTTTCAAAGCATGTTCAACATCTTCTAAGGCCTCACCTCTCAAGCCTAACTCCTCTAAAGAAAGACTCTGGGTTGTTTCAGACAAAAGCCTCATTACTACCTTTTCTCCGTTAATAGTGGGAAGAATAGAAACTCTAATAGAATATCTATACTCTTTAGACTCAATCTTAAACCTTCCATCCTGGGGCAGTCTGTGTTCATCAAGTTTTAAGTTGGAAAGAACTTTGATACGAGCGACAATACCCGAGTGAATATTTTTAGGTAAAACCATGGCATCATGCAAAATACCGTCAATCCTGTAGCGAACTATTATTTCTTTTTCTGTGGACTCTATATGAATATCTGAAGCTCTTTGTAAAATTGCATGTTTGATTAAAGTGTCAACAATCCTGATTACGGGAATTTCTTCTGCAACCTTTCTTAATTCTTCTTTTCCCTTAACCTTCTTTTCTTCTTTGATAACTTTAACTTCTCCTGCTTCTTTTTTAATTATATCCCCAAATTCAGCCTTTAAGGTTTTCTGATATTGTTTTAAAGCATGTTTTATGCTATTCGGAGTAGTCAATCTTGGTAAAATCTTCAAGCCTGCTTTCTTTCTAATAAAATCTATAGTTCTTAAGTCTTCTGGATCAAGCATAGCTACTTCTAACTCTTTCTCTTCCTTTCTAAAAGCTATAATATTATGCCTTCTGGCAATAGGTTCCGGTATTATCTTCAAAACTTCAGAATCTAAGGTCCCTTTTTCTAAATTGACAAAAGGTATACCTAAAATATAGGCCTCCAGTTTGAGTAGTTCTTCTTGACTAACTAAATTTTCTGAAACTAAAATATCTTCAATCTTTCGACTGGTTTTTTCAGCTTTCTTCAAAGCTTTATCAAACTGCCTGGCTTTAAGCAGTTTGGCATCCAAAAGAAAAGTTTTTAGCTTTTTTAATTCAACTCTCATAACCTTAAAAAGTTAAAAAATTAAAAACTCTCTTAATAATCTAATTTTTATATTTTTATTCTTTAAGGACTTTTTTAATTTTATCTATTACTTCTTCTAAGGCGTAATTGGTTTTGACCAAATAAGTAGTAGCCCCTAAATTTAAGGCCTGTTCTACATCTTTGGGTCTTTCCAAATTGGTCAGGATTAACACTGGAATATCTTTGGTTTCTTTATCTTTTTTTAAGGCCTTCAAAACTTCAAAACCAAGCATTTTAGGCAAGACAAGGTCAAGAATTATTAGGTCTGGTTTCTCGGATTTAGCTAACCTCAACCCTATTTTTCCATCTAAAGCTTTTACGACCTCATATTTCTCCCTCTGAAGTACATCCCCAAAGGTTCTTTGAAGAGTTTCTTCATCCTCTATAAATAATATTTTCTTCATAATATGTCGATACTAATATACTAATTGATACTAATTATACTAATTTAATTCGTATCATTAGTATGCATTCGTATATTGGCATCGCGTTTTATTTAATTGGTAATGTAAAGTAAAATTCAGTACCTTTGTCTAATTTAGATTTAAGCCAAATTTTACCTCCTGCCTTTTCAATAATCGACTTGCAGACATATAAGCCCAAACCACTTCCTCGAGTATCTTTTTTAGATATATTCCTGGCTCTAAAAAATTTCTCAAAAATGTGTTTTTGGTCACTTTTTGGAATCCCCATTCCATTATCTTTTATTTTAAAAAGAAGTTGTTTATTTTTTATTCTAAGCCAGATACCTATATACCCTTTGTTTTGAGTATAACGAATAGCGTTGTCTATAAGGTTTTCTACTACAATTTTTATCTGAGAAGGATCGCTATAAATTTCGGGAATATTTTTATCCGGATGAAACTCTATTTTAATATTAGACGCTTCAGCCATCAGCCCAAATCTATCTATCAAATCCTTTATCATATTTTCTAAATTAAACTTCTCCTTTCTAACCGGAAGGGTTCCCTTTTCTATTCTGGAAACAACCAAAAGATCATCCACTAATTCTACCATTCTGGCGGTATTTTCTTTCAGACTGTCATAATACTCTTCCTTTTTCTCATCTGGCATTTTAAATTCATCCGAAGTTAAAAACTCAATACCCCATTTCAAATTAGTCAAAGGAGATCGCAGCTGATGGGAAACAATATCAATGAATTCAGATTTCATTTGAGAAGCTTCAGCCAATCTCTCAAAGCTTTTACTAATAATTACAGCTATTATAAATAGAATAGCTGTAATCATAAGGTCAATTAAAGCTACAATGCTCGGGTCTTCTACAAAACGAGTACCAACAAGATAAGAAAAACTAGAAGTTAAAATAATAAATACCCCCATTATTAAAAATAAAAACTGGGGGCATTGCCAAAGAGGAACGCCATATTCTCGGCATTGGTTTATAAAATTCAAACTATGGAAAAATCTCTTTAAAGACATATTACTTCATTATATCATTATCTTACTATTATAACATAGAAAAGCCAGGATTGACCAAATAAAAATATACTGCTATAATCTAAACACAATGCGGGGTATAGTGTAATGGCTAACATGCTCGCTTTGGGAGCGAGTGATTCTCGGTTCGAGTCCGAGTACCCCGACATCTAATTCAAATTACCCTTTAGGGTAGTTTAAATTAGACATTAGATCACTCTGGTGAGAATCGAGCCCCTGAATTGAGACGAGCGAAGCGAGGAGGCAATATCCTTCGGCCTTCGCCCGTCGTAGTCGGCTACGGCCGACTAAGTCGGGCAACTCTTTCAAGTCCGAGTACCCCGAATCCAGCCTTCGCTGTCTCGCGGGCTTTGCTCACCAAAGCCAGCTACGGCTGGCGAATCCCGCCGTCGCGAGCTTCTTTGCGGGCTTTGCCCGCCGAAGCCCGCTATAGCGGGCGAAGGCGGGTGTCGTATAATGGCTATTATTTTTCCCTTCCAAGGAAAAGATGGCGGTCCGAATCCGCTCACCCGCTCCATAAACAAAACCCGTTATTAAGACGGGTTTTGTTTTTAAAAAAAATTTATCTGGCGTATTCTATAACTCTATTCTCTCTAATCACTACCACCTTTATCTCTCCTGGATATCTTAATTCTTCCTGAGTCCTCTTGGCAATTTCTTGGGCTAATCTCTTGGCTTTTAGGTCATTTACTTCTCCCGGTTTGACAAAGACCCTTACTTCTCTACCAGCTTGAATAGCGTAAGCTTTTTCTACACCGGGAAAAGAGGAAGCAATATTCTCTAAATCTTCTAATCTTTTAAGATAATTCTCTAAAGTATCTTTTCTTGCTCCGGGTCTTGCTCCTGAAATTTGGTCAGCCGCCTGAATTATAACAGCTTCTAAGGTCTCAGCTGGATATTCTTCATGGTGAGCTTTCATAGCATCAATTATTTCTTTCTTCTCTCCAAATTTTTCTAAAACCTTAATTCCAATATCAACATGGGAACCCTGAACCTGATGATCTATGGCCTTGCCTATATCATGAAGAAGGCCTGCTTTCCTGGCTACTCCGACATCAGCTCCTAATTCTGAAGCAATAGCTCCGGCTAAATGGGAAACCTCAATAGAATGCAGGAGAACATTCTGTCCGTAACTGGTTCTAAATCTTAACCTTCCCAAGAGCTGAATTATCTTTGGATCAAGATCTACAATTCCTGTCTCGTAGATTGCTTTTTCCCCGGCCTGTTTTATCTGGGAAACTATTTCAGATTCAACTCTCTTGACTGTTTCTTCAATCCTGGCAGGCTGAATTCTTCCATCCTGAATCAATTTTTCCAAAGCTATTTTAGCGATCTGTCGTCTAATAGGATCAAACCCAGAGATTACTACGGTTTCTGGAGTATCGTCTACTATAATCTCTACTCCGGTAAGCCTTTCCAAAGCATGAATGTTTCTTCCCTCTTTACCAATAATCCTTCCTTTAATTTCATCTGAAGGAAGAGCTACGGTAGTTGTAGTTAATTCTTGAGCCTGAGAAAGAGAATATCTCTGAATAGCCCAAGCTAATATTTGCTTAGCTCTCTTTTCATATTTCTCTGCTCCTTCCTCTTCCAGCTTTTTCATCTTTCCCAATATTTCTCTTTTATTCTGATTCTCAACTTTTTCTAAGAGCTCCTTTTTAGCTTCCTCTTTAGACAAATTAGCTGCCTTTTCCAGCTTAGCTATCTCCTTTTCTCTTATTTTCTCCAGACCATCTTTAACCTCGTGAAGCTTAGTTACTTTATCTCGAAGCTCTTTTTCTCTATCTTCTAATTCAGACCCTCTTTCAGCCAAAGATTTCTCTCTTTTGTCCAGTAGCTTTTCTGTTTCAAAAAGATCTTTTCTTTGAGCTTCTACATCTTCCTTTGTTTTATTGATAATTTGATTTGCTTTTTCTCTGGCTTTGGAAGTTATTTCTTCAGCACTTTTCCTGACTTGAGTTATTTTCTTTTGAAGCGTAGTTTCTATAGTGTCTGCTTTTTTTCTGGCAATAGATTGACGGGCGAAGTAGCCCAACACCGCTCCTATAACCAGAGCAAAAACGCCTACAGAAAGTAGGATAATTGAAATCATATTTTTGAATAAGAATTTGGTTATTCATGAAACCAAAGTTCCAAGTTATATTTTTAAGCTCTTTTATCTTAGCAAAAAATTAAAAAAAAGTCCAGCTTTTAAGCTAGGCAAAAACAAAGAGTTTCTTCAATCCTATTTAATTTGCTCTGTGGTCTTTATTACCTCATCTATAATTCCATACTCTTTAGCATCCTCAGCTGATAAATAAAAATCTCTTTCTGTGTCTTTCCCCACTTTTTTTATAGATTGACCTGTATGCTGAGATAAAATCTTGTTAAGTCTGTCTTTAATCTTCATAATCTGCCTAGCCGTAATTTCAATCTCTGCCGCTTTGCCTGTAGCTCCTCCAGCAACTTGATGAAGAAGAACTTCGGTATTAGGCAAAGCAAACCTTTTTCCTTTGGCGCCAGAAGCTAACAATACAGCTCCCATAGAACCCGCTAAACCAAAACAAATAGTAGCTACCGGACAGCTAATATACTGCATAGTATCATAAATAGCCAAACCCGAAGTTACCGAACCGCCCGGAGTATTAATGTAAAGCTGAATATCTTTCTTAGGATCTTTACTAGCCAAAAATAACATCTGGGCTATAACTAAATTAGCTACAGTATCATTAATTGGTCCTGTTAAAAAGATTATTCTCTCTTTTAAAAGCCTAGAGTAAATATCATAAGCCCTTTCCCCATATCTTGTTTTCTCTAAAACTGTTGGAACTAAATTCATAAAATCAATGCCAATATACTATTATTAGTATCACATAAAACTTTCTAATACCGCAAATATCTTTTCGGTCATTAGCGCTTCTTTAGCATAGACCTTTAACCTCTCTAAGTCAACTCTGTCATCTTTATGTAAAGCTGAAGGGTCAAGATCTTTTTGAGCCTGACCTTTATTCTGATATTGTTTTAAAACCTGATTAGCTCTTTCTTCAGCTTCTTTTTCTGAAACTTCAATCTTTTCCTTCTTACCTATACTTCTTAAAACTAGATATTCTTTTATTCTTTTTTTAGCTTGAGGAAGAAAAGATTCTTTCAAATCTTCTTCTGACTTCTGAATTTTCTTTAAGTAGTCTTCAAATTTTAATCCCATTTTCTGTTGAACTTGAGCTTTTAGATTCTCCAGCATTCTCTCTTGTTCTTTTTTAATCAAGACCTTTGGAATCCCTGCTTCTACTTTAGCTGCTATTTTTTCCAAAATTTCAGCTCTTGCTCTTTGAAGTTCAGCTTGTTCTTTTTCAGCTTTAAGGCCGCCCTTGATATTGTTCTTTAAATCCTGAAGACCTTTAAACTGTCCCAAGCTCTTGGCAAAATCATCTGTAAGCTCTGGAATCTCTACCTTTTTTACAGAGTTTACTTTCAAATTTACTTTAATTTCTTTCCCCGCCAATTCTTTTTTGTAATGATTTTCAGGGAAAGAAACAATAACTTCTTTCTTTTCTTCGCCTGTCTTTAGACCAAACAAAACTTTTTCAAAACCCGGCAAAAACTGGCCTTGGCCTAAAATAAAAGCATCTGTTTCAGGTTTCTCTAATTGAGGAGAATTATATTCTACCTCAACAAAGTCTCCTTTTTGAGCAGGACTCAGTTTAGCCGACATTTTAGATCTTGATTTCTGAAGCCATTTTAAAGCATTTTCTAATTCCTGATCTTTAACTTCTACTTCTTTTTTCTTTACATCAGAAGCTATTTTTTTGTAATTAGGCAATTCTAATTGGGGAAGAACTGAAAATTTAGCTTTATAAACAAAAGGGTTGCCTTCTGCCATTTTTATAATATTGACTTCAGGTTTTGAGATAACTTCTAAATTTTTTTCTTTTACAGCTTTCTGATAGCTATCTCTCACAGCCAAATTTGCGGCTTCTGTCAAAAGGCTCTCTGCTCCAATTTTTTCTTTAATAATCTCTTTTGGGACCTTGCCTTTTCTAAAACCCTTTATCTCTGTATTTTCCCCTAATTTAAAAACAGCTTTATCTATAAATTTTTGGAATTCTTCTGAAGAAATTTCCACTTCTATTTCAATTTGTGATTCTTCTAAATTTTTTAAATCAATTCTCATGGGCTAAACCAAGAAACTTACAATTAATAATGCAACAATGTTTAAAACCTTAATCATAGGATTAATAGCAGGACCGGCTGTATCTTTGTAAGGATCACCTACTGTATCTCCCGTTACAGCTGCCTGATGGGCTTTAGATCCTTTTCCACCAAAGTTTCCATCTTCAATATACTTTTTGGCATTGTCCCAAGCAGCTCCTCCGGTAGTCATAGAGATGGCTACAAACAATCCTGTGATAATACTTCCTATTAAAAGCCCTCCTAAGGCTGCCGGTCCTAAAATAAAACCTATTAGAATAGGAAAAACAACAGGAATTAAAGCTGGCAATATCATTTCTTTAATAGAGGCCTTAGTAACGATGTCAACACAAGTTTCATAATCCGCTTTTGCCTGGCCTTTCATCAATCCCTTTATTTCTCTAAATTGACGCCTTACTTCTTCTACTATCTTGGCTGCGGCTTTTCCTACAGAAGACATAGCCAAAGAAGCAAAGAGATAAGGAAGAAGACCTCCAATAAATAATCCGGCTATTACTTTAGGTTCTCCCAAAAAGAATTGAACATCTCCTCCTAACTCTATCAATTCCTGGGTATAAACTGAAAATAGAACCAAAGCTGCTAAACCAGCAGATCCTATAGCATAAGCTTTGGTTACAGCTTTTGTAGTGTTTCCTACAGCATCCAAGGCATCTGTATTTTTTCTTACCTTTTCTTCAAGTCCTACCATTTCAGCTATACCTCCTGCGTTGTCTGTAATAGGACCATAAGCATCCAAAGCTACAATAATTCCCCCTAAAGAAAGCATAGCAGTTACAGCTAAAGCTATACCATATATCCCAGCTAAAAGATAACTAACAATTATTGAGGCCGCTATTAAAACAATAGGCCAAGCTGTAGATCTCATTCCAATAGCTAATCCTGTAATAATATTGGTAGCATGACCGGTCTGAGAGGCCTTAGCTATTTCTCTAACAGGTTTATGTTCAAAGGAAGTATAGTACTCTGTAACAACAAATAACCCAGCAACAACAACTAAACCTACTAAAGAAGAGAAAAAGAAAGACAAAGGATTATCTATTGTTAATCTCTGAATAACAAAATAGAATCCTACAGCTGAAAGCAAAGCCGAAACTGCTACTCCTTTATATAAAGCTGTCATAATGTTCTCTTTCTGACCAAGTTTTACAAAAAAGCTTCCAATAATAGAGGCTATAATTGATATTCCTCCTAAAAGCAAAGGGAGAAAAATGAATTGAGGATTTTGAGGGAAAACTAAACTTCCCAAAATCATAGTGGCTACAATTGTAACCAGAAATGTCTCAAAAATATCAGCTGCCATTCCAGCGCAATCTCCCACATTATCTCCCACCTGATCTGCAATTACAGCAGGGTTTCTGGGATCATCCTCGGGAATACCCTGCTCTATTTTTCCTACCAAATCAGCTCCCACATCAGCAGCTTTTGTATATATTCCGCCTCCTAAGCGGGCAAAGACAGAAATCAAACTACTTCCAAAACCCAAAGCAACCAATGGCTTAAGATCTCCTACCAAAAGATAAAATCCCGCTATAGAAAATAATCCCAAACCTATAACTAAAAGGCCAGTTACCAATCCCCCTTTAAAAGATAAATCCAAAGCAGGTTTTAATCCCTTTTTGGCCGCTTCCGCTACTCTGACATTGGTTTGAGTAGATATCATCATCCCGATAAATCCCGAAGCCGCGGAAAAAACAGCTCCAATCAGAAAACCCAGTCCTGTTACAAATCCAAAAACAAGCCAGAGCAACGCAAATATAACAACAGCTACAATACCTATTGTTTTGTATTGTCTTTTAAGATAAGAGATAGCTCCTTTTCTGATAGCTTGATTAATCTCAAGCATTTTATCTGTACCTGTAGGAGCTTTTTTAATCTGTCTGATTAAAAAAACAACGAAAAATATGGTAAAAATTGAAACTCCGATAGGAAGATATAAAGAATACATAATATAGGAATAACCTTAACAAATTAAGGTTTCTAATTAAGTTTCTACTTTTTGTGTTTCTTTTTAGGGGTCTTTTTCTTTTCTTTTTTCTTTTCAGGTTTTTTCTTTTTGGTCTCTTCTTTTTCTTCTGTTCCTTTATTCTCTGAAGGTTCTTGGCCCTCTATTTCAATCTTTTCTCCATCAGGCGCTTTAACATCAATCTTCCAACCCGTAAGTTTCGCCGCCAATCTTACATTCTGACCTTCTTTCCCAATAGCCAATGATAACTGATCTTCTGGAACAATACAAAGAGCTTTATTCTTTTCTTCTATTTTTACCTCTAAAACTTTAGCTGGAGAAAGAGCATTAGTAATAAATTCTTCCGGATCGTCAGAATACTCTATAATATCAATCTTTTCTCCTCCTAACTCATTGATAATAGTCATAACTCTTGTACCCCTCTGACCTACAGCGCTACCAATAGGATCTATTCCTTCCTCATTAGAGACCACAGCAACTTTAGAGCGAGAACCTGCTTCTCTGGCAATAGATTTAATTTCTACCGCTCCTTGAGAAATCTCAGGCACTTCTAATTCAAATAGCTTGGTTACTATTTTAGGATAAGCCCTGGACAAAAAGACCACTGGCCCTTTTGAAGAATCTTCTACTTTAAGAAGATAGAACTTCAACCTTTGACCCGGCCTGTAGAATTCTCCTCTTATCTGTTCTTCTTTAGGCATAATCCCCAAGGTTTTTCCTATATCCACATAAACGTTTCTTCCTTCAACTCTCTGGATAAGACCTGAAATTAGTTCTCCCTCTTTTGATTTGTATTCATCTAAAACAACTTCCCTTTCGGCTTCTCTGATTTTCTGCAAGATAACCTGCTTTGCTGTTTGAGCCGCTATCCTTCCATAATTCTCTTCAGCATCTAAAGGAATCTTAAGATAATCGCCAGCTTTAATCTTTTTATCTTCTTTTTTAGCTTCCTCTAACATTATATGTTTTTCCGGGTTAAAACGAACTTTCTCTTCTTTTTTAGCTTCCTCACCCTTTTCTTTTATCTTCTCCAGTTCCTCGTCTGAGTAAATCATATCTTCTATAACAGCAAGTTTCTCTTGCCAAAAATCAGCCTGTCCCGTTTCGGGATTAAGCTTAGCTTTAATTATCTGTCCTTTCTCTCCATAATCTTTCTTATAGGCAGCGGCGATAGCTGTCTCTATAACTTCAAATACTTTCTCTCTTGAAATGCCTTTTTCTTCAGCTATTTGAGAAATAGCCGAAGCGAAGTTTTTTAAATCCATAATTTTTAAATAAAATGTCCGTTTCCCAACGGACAAATACCTTTCATACTTTATGGTTCAAGCTTAACAAAATAACAGCTTTTGTCAAGAGTTCAAAGCTAATTCTTTAATCTTTTCCTTACCATTCCTATTATCTC
>CAZFHD010000005.1:0-18632 GCA_964518455.1 uncultured Candidatus Saccharibacteria bacterium
CAGATCCTGTCTTAGAATTTTTTAAATAACACTGGCCTACATTTTTACCGATTGCTGATTCTTGTTGTAATACAGCCAAAAGAAAAGCCGGTCTCACTCCTAATATACTTTCAACATATTTAGCAACCTCATAGGCCTCGCCAAAAGTAGGAGCCTTTGACACACCAACCAATTCAAAAATTCTAGCCCTAATTTCTGCTGCCTTCTGTTCTATATCTTTTTTCTCTTGAAGTTGTTGTTGATATTCCTGTTCTGTAATATTTAAATAATATTGCTGGTTTTGCTTAACCTCATTATTTTCCGCTTTTTGCAATTGATGAATTTCTACCATTTTACCAAGATCATCTTTTTCGCCGCTTAAAGCTTGCTTCTCATCAACCAAATTAGTTTTCAAAAGCTTGATATTTTTTAATAGATTTTTGTTCTTAGAATTCAAAATTTCTAAAGACACTAAATCATCAAAGAAATCAGAAATATCTTCTTCTGCCAAGAGAATCTCAATGGCTGATTTTTGATCTTTTTCATCAATACCCCTTAAAATCTTGGCTAACTGCTTCTTTAATTCTTCAACATTTGCCGTAGTTTTTTCAATAGACAGAGAAGTATCATTAATCTGAATCCCTAAATCTTTTATAACTAAATTACTTTCATAAATTTGGTAATCCAAATTCTGGATTTTCTTATTCAAGCTATAGATTTTATCCTGGAGAGTTCTTTTTTCTTCGCTAGTTTTAGTAATATCAGCTTCAATTTGAGCACTTTTTTCTTTATAATATTCTCCACATCTTTCAAGTGCTTTACGGCATTCTGTAGATGAAACCTCTTGGCATCCTTCCTCAGTTAATAACAAACAGCTTTTTTCTAAATCTTCTTCACCTAAGACAAAAATCGGCAAAATTAAAACAGAAATTAAAACAAATGATAGAATTATTTTAGGAAAAGTCATTCGGATTTTTCTTTAGTTTCCTTTTCTTCTTCCTCTCCCCCTCCCTTCTCTTTCTCTCTTTCTTCCTTGCCCGCCGAAGCTGCTTCCTTCGCCGAAGTAGTCCCGGCTACGGAGGCCGAGTCAGCGGAGGCGGGTTTCTCTTCTTCCACTCTTTCTACTTCTTCGACCTCTTCCTCAATAGGTTTCTCTAATTCTTCTTCTACTTTTTCTGGAGGTGTAACCAAAGCCACAATTTCATTCGGATCTCTATCAATTTTGACACCCTCTGGCAACTTTAAATCCTTAATAAGAATTTCGTCTTCAAATGTTTTTAAACTTTCAACATTAACTTTAATTTCGTGAGGAAGCTTTTCTGGAAGAGCTCTTACTGTCAACTCTTGAATCTCCTTAATTAAAGTGCCTTCTAATTCTTTAACAGCAGAAGGTTCTCCTTCAAAAACTAAAGGAACTGTAGCTTCAGTTTCTTCTGTAAGTATTGGCTGATAGAAATCTACGTGGATAGGTTCACCTGTCAGGGGATTTTGTTTAACCTCGTGGATTAAAACAGAAAATTTATTTGCCTGTCCTGAACTCGTTGAAGAGTCAACTTCCAAAGAAATCAGAGAGCTCTCCCCCGCTTCTTTAAGCACCTTCTTAAAATTAGATAAATCTGTTTCAATAGGCTGGTTTTTAACTTTTGGTCCATAAAGAACACCTGGCAATAATCCTTTTCGCCTTAATTTTTCCACCTTCTTTCCAATTAGTTTTCTTTTTTTAGATTTAAGAGACAACATAATACTATTAATCTAACCCAAAGAAGCTATTCAGGCAAACAAGCCAAATCAGCAGACTAATTACTTTACAATAAAGTCATTAGAATAAAACCACTCTTCCTCTTTAAACCTTTTCCCTCCTTCACAACCTATACAAGCTGGAATGGCTAATCTATGAAGACCTTTCTCAATTTGAGGCAAAACCAACTCAAAAGCTTTTACTCCTTCAGGTTCTACGCAACTATCTACAGCATCCTTATCTAAACAAGATTGATAATCGTAACTTTTCCAATCTTTGTCTTTTCTTTCTAAATAATAAGGATAACAAGTAGAAAAACAAATTTCTTCCTCTAAAGCATTTTTAACTTTAACTTTTAAAGAATCGCCTACAGCATACTCTTTTTTATCTGTAACCACTTCAGCTCTTTCACCTTTTAAGGTTTCTTTAGAAGCTCTAAGAGCAACAATTACTATCAAAACTATAATAAGTATAAGCAAAATAACAACCATTGTAAAGGGGATTTTGTTCTTCATCATCTGGTATATTTACTATCAAATAATTTCATCTTCTCTTCGACCTTTTTTTGAACAGCTAATTGAACCGAGGGAAGAATATTATAAGGCCTAATTCCTTCACCCGAAAGTTCTCCTTTTAAGGCCTCTTTCCAAGCTATCCTCAACTCTGTATTAATATTTATTTTAACCATACCTCCCTTAATAGCTTTTTTAATATCAGTTGGCGCAATCCCGGAAGCTCCATGTAAAACCAAAAAAACGTTAGATTTCTCTCTAATCTCTTTTAGACGTTCAAAGTCCAATTCCGGCATCTTCTTAAAAACACCGTGTATATTCCCTATAGCCACAGCTAAACTATCTACTCCTGTTTCTTTAACAAACTCTTTCACTTTTGCAGGCGAGGTAAGATCTTCTTTTTTAATCTCACTTTTTCCTTTATGAACCGCAGAAGAGCCTGTTACCTTTCCCAGCTCTCCTTCAACTAAAACTCCTTTTTTGTGAGCATATAAAACAACTTCTTTTGTTTTTTTAACATTATCTCTATAAGAGAGAGCTGAACCGTCGAAATGAACAGCATTATAACCATAATTCACAGCATCTTTTATCCACTTTAAATCTTTACCATGGTCTAAATTCAAAAAAGCTGAAACATCATACTCGGTTTTAGCTATTTCAAATAAAGCTACAATCTCTCTCAACCCCAAAAACCTGCTCTCTCCTTCAGATGTTCCTAAAATCAAAGGGCTTTTCATTTTTTCCCCAGCCTTTAAAATACCCCGAAGTTGTTCAAGAGTAGAAAAGTTAAACTGGCCTACAGCCCATTTTTCTTTTTGGGCTTTTTTAAAATAATCTTTTAATTTCATGTTTTCTTTTTCACCCTGTTAAATAATTTGCTTCGCAAATTAAAAAATAAAAGGTTTTACTTAACAGGGTGAACCTTAACCTTTGAAAATCTTTCTCCTTTCTTTAATAAACCCTTTTTAGCTCCTTTCTTTTGAAGACAAGAAGCAGCATTAGCTGTAGCTAACTGAATACTGTATTTTACATCACCCGTCTTAATAAACGCCGAAACAAATCCTGAGCCAAAAGAATCACCGGCTCCTGTTCTATCTGAAACTTTCACCGGAACAATGCCTGCTTTAAAAAGATATTTA
The DNA here is from genome assembly GCA_964518455.1 of uncultured Candidatus Saccharibacteria bacterium. Lineage (GTDB taxonomy): Bacteria > Patescibacteriota > Minisyncoccia > Minisyncoccales > GWA2-38-27 > CAZDXV01. Next base: position 3,369 of record CAZFHD010000005.1, read on the forward strand.
CCGTCTGAAACCACAGAACCTTTTGACCCTTTAGTCATAATAACAATACCTGAACAGAACTCATCTATTTTTTTAAAAATCTTTTGCTCCTTTTTATAATTAATTCTTGTCAATAAAGAGGCCTCTTCTTGATTTAAAATCAAAATATCTACTTTGCCAAGAATCTTTCTAACGGTCTTTTTAGGCAAAGATAATTGAGAACTGCCGGGATTCAAAGCTATTCTCATTCCTTTTTTTGAAGCAAAATCAACTATATCTTCTGTAATTTTAGAGAGTTTTCCCGAAAAAGGACCTAAATACAGCCACTTAGCTTTTAATTTATCCCAGGGAATATCTTTTTTCAAAAGAAATTCTGAAGCCCCTCTGTACACTAAAATAGTTCTCTCTTCTGGTAAATTCAAAACTACTGAATGATTAGTAGTTTTGGTTTTCTTTTTAATAATAAACTTTGTACCAACCCCTAATCTCTTCAGCTCTTCCACTATTTCCTTCCCCGAAACATCATTACCTACAGACCCGCAATAGGCCACTCTAAACCCCTGCTTTAAAAAAGTCACAGCTGTATTTGTTCCTCCCCCGCCAGAAGAGAAATGAACATTTTTCATGTTTATTTTAGAACCTAAATTAAAACAAACACCTTTTCCTGTAACAAAACTTTCATCCTTTTTGATTTTATACTTTTCTGGTTCTAAAAATATATCCCAAGTAGCAGAACCAAAAGTTATTATATCAAACATAACTATTTTTTATTGGCTAAAATTAAGATTGTTTTCATCACAGCATCAGGTGACAAAGACATAGAAAGAATGCCTTCTCTTACTAAAAACTTGGCAAACTCCGGAAGAGAAGAAGGAGCATCGCCACAAATACCGCAATACTTGCCTTTCATTTCAGACAATTCAATAACCTTACTGACCATTTTTTTTATAGTAGGATCTCTTTCATCTCCAATGTAAGCTATTCTGCCGTTGTCTCTATCTAAACCCAAAGATAATTGAGTTAAGTCGTTAGAACCTATGCTCATTCCATCAAACATCTTCAAAAACTCATCAGCCAGAATAATATTAGAAGGAATTTCACACATAACATAAACCTTTAAATCCTTATTTCTTTTCAAACCATTCTTCTCTATAAGCTTTAAGACGCCCCTCCCCTCTTCAACCGTTCTGCAGAAAGGAACCATTAGATTAACATTATCTAGGCCAAAAACTTCTCTCACCCTTTTAATAGATTCACATTCCATCTTGAAGGCAGGTCCAAACTCCTTGCTTAAATATCTTGAAGCTCCCCTAAAACCTAACATAGGATTAGCTTCTTCTTTTTCAAAAAGCTCTCCTCCTATCAAATTTTTATACTCATTACTCTTAAAATCAGAAAACCTGACTATAACTTCTTTAGGATAAAAAGCAGCTGCTATCTGGGCTACTCCTTCAGCTAATTCTTTGATAAAATATTCTTTTTTATCTTTATGCTCAACCGTAATATCTTCTATTTTTTTCTTAATCTTTTTATCCTTTAACTTTTTAAAATGATAAAGAGCTAAAGGATGAATTCTGATTTTTTCAGCAATTATAAATTCCTCTCGGGCTAAACCTACTCCATCGTTTGGTAAAAATGATGTTTTAAAAGCAATCTCCGGAGCTCCAATGTTGAGCATTATTTTTGTCTTTAATTTAGGCACTTTTTTTAAATCATACTTTTTAATTTTAAAAGGAACTCTGCCAGAAAAAATCCTTCCATTTAACCCTTGAGTACAATCTACGGTGACAGTTTGCCCAGTTTTTAGAACTTCTGTTGCCTTCTGAGTACCAACAACACAGGGCAGGCCGAGTTCTCTGCTTACTATAGCTGCATGAGCGGTCTTACTTCCTTCATCGGTAACAATTGCTGAAGCCATTCTCATTACTGGCAGCCAGTCAGGGTCTGTCATTTTGGTTACCAAAACTTCTCCTTGTTGAAACTGATTAATTTTTGAAACATCTGAAATTACTTTCACTTTTCCTGTCCCAATTTTATCTCCAACAGCAATTCCAGTTATAGTAGGAGCTTTTTTGGTTTTAATCTCGTATTCTTCATAGATTTTTCCTGTTTTCGGAGCATGAACTGTTTCTGGTCTGGATTGAACAATAAACAACTCTCCTGTTTTACCATCTTTTGCCCATTCAATATCCTGGGGCATCCATTTACCAATTTTTTTAGAATAATGCTCCTCTATCAAAACTGCCCATCGAGCCAGAGTCAAAATTTCATCATCCGTTAAAGAAAATTTCAATTGCTTTAATTTCCCAACAGCTACCTCTTTTAATCCACCTTTTAGAGCGTATTTATATTTTCTGTTCTTCCTTCCAAGATTTTTAACGATTATGGGTTTAAAACCTTTTTTGAGAGTAGGCTTAAACACATAAAATTCATCCGGAGTAATCTTCCCCTTAACAATCATTTCTCCTATGCCCCAGATTGAATTAATCAAAACTACATCAGGGAAGCCAGTTTCAGTATCCAGGGTAAATATCACCCCGGAAGAAGCCAAATCTGACCTAACCATCTTCAAAATTCCCACAGAAAGAGCAAATTTTAAATGATCTATATTTTTCTCCTCTCTATAAGATATAACTCTATCGTTAAAAGTAGAAGCTAAACATTTTTTTATGGCCCCCAATAATTCTTTTTCTCCTTTAATATTCAGATAGGTCTCAAACTGCCCGGCGAAAGAAGCATTAGGCATATCTTCTACCACCCCAGAAGACCTAACGGCTACATCAAGATTTTTATCATATTTTTTACCCAGTTTTCTGTAAGCTATTAGAATCTCATCTTTTAACTCTTTAGGAAACTCAGCTTCTATGATAAGATTTCTGGCTTTTTTGCCTGTTTTTTGTAAGCTCTTTATACTTTTAGGATTGAATTCCTTAAAAATATCAGAAAGTTGTTTATCTAATTTATTAGCTTTCAAAAAACGCCAATAAGCTTTAGTGGTCAAGGCAAACCCATCTGGAATGTTAATTCCCTGCCCGCTGGCAGGCAGGCTTTCTTTGGAAAGGGTTCTGTACATTTCTCCCAAAGAAGCGTTTTTTCCCCCTACCATAGGAACATTTTTAAAACTAATTTCCTTTAACCAAAGAATATTTTTAGCTTTTTTTGACATAGGATTACAAAACTACATTTTATTTATTACAATCAGGACAGACAAAAGAAACAATAAAGTGTTTTTCACCCGCAGAAAGATCGCGCATTAAATATAAAACAAGATCCCCACCACACTTTCCACATTTTAATTTGGGATTATACCCCAAATCTTTTGCTAACTTTTTTAAATCAAAGTTTGTTTTTTGAACTCCTATTTTATATGTTCTCTGTTCCCCCAAAACAATTTTAACTTTTCTTATCACCTCCTTCGGAGAAACCCCAGCCGCTGTAATAAAGTCTTTAGCCTCTAATTCCATGGCTTTTTTCTTATCTGCCGTTCTTTCAATTTGGGCATAAATAATAACGGGGATGCTTTTTGTGGCTTCATCCTTTTTTATTTCTTCCAAAAACTCAAGTCCTCCTATCTTAGATAAAAGAACATCAGCCAAAACAACATCAGGATTCTCTTCTTTAACTATTTTCAATGCCTCTTTCCCGTCTTTAGTAATAAATACTTTAAAGTCCTCTCTTTTAAAAACTTCCTCGTAGGCCTCTCTAATAAAATCATTATCTATAGCTATAAGAATTTTTTTCATATTTTTACTTTTTTTATTTTATATTTTAATCAAGGAACGCATAGCCTGAGCCGCTCTTTTAAGATCCGAATAGTTCGGGATTTTATTTTCCTCTAATAATTTTATGCCTGGCCGAGTCAATTTTCCTCCTAAAAAGCTTGAAACAATTGCTTTTTTGGGCCATCTTTTTTTTGCTTCTATAATTATTTTAGCATTTTTTTCAACTTCGGTCATTATCTGCAAGGTCTGGATTACTATCAGGCCCTTAATATCGTCCTGCCCTAATACTGATTCAATTGCCAGCCGGTATTGCTCGGATAAAGCATCACCAATAATATCCAAAGGGTTTCTTTTAGAGTAAGAGGAACTGATAATCCTTGGTTTTTCTATTTTTTGGATTGTTCTCTTTTTTAACTTTGGCAGTTTTATGCTTAATTCTTGGCAATAATCAGCAAGCAAAACGCCGCATCCCCCACCGTTAGTTATAATAGCTATGCCATTTTTGATTCTCGGCTGCCAAGCCAGGGCTTTAGCTGTATCAAAAAGCTCTTCAAGTGTTTCAACCTCTACTAATCCTGACTGGTGAAAAGCTGCTTTATAAATTTGATAATCACCAGCCAAGGAAGCGGTATGACTGGAAATGGCTTTCTTCCCAATTTCCGTCCGACCGGCTTTGATTACTACTATCGGTTTTAATTTTGAAACTCTCGAAGCAATTTTTAGAAATCTCCTCCCATCCTTTAATCCTTCAAGATAAAGAGTAATGACTTTTGTTTCTTTGTTTTCTCCCAACCATTCCAAAAAATCAGAAAGTGAAAGGTCTGCCTGGTTTCCGTAAGAAATTATGCTTGAAAATCCATAACTTTCTAACAACGATTGGTCAATTATTGAGTCAATAAGAGCCCCTGACTGTGATATAAAACCTATCTCTCCTTTTTTGGGACTTGCCGAAGCAAAAGAAGCATTTAAGTTAATCGCCGGTCTTATAACACCAAGACAGTTAGGACCGATTAAAGGAATGCTGGCTTTCTGGGTTATATTCTTAACTTTCTCTTGCAAGATTCTTCCCTTTTTATCTTTCTCCGCAAAACCGGCAGAAATAATCACAATACCTCCTACTTTTTTTTGACAGCATTCTTTAACAACTCTGGGAACTATTTTCGCTGGAACTGCGATTAAAGCAAGATCAACCAACCCCTTTATTGATTTTATGGAAGGCAGACATTTTATTCCTAAAACCTTCTTTCTATATGGATTAACAGCAAATATTTTCCTTTTTCTTTTGCCTTCTAAAGTGTTTTTCACCAAGCCCCAACCTACTGAATTTATCTCAGACGAAGCACCAATCACAGCTATACTCCTGGGATTAAAAACTTTTTTGAGTTTTTTAATTTTTAGATTCATCTTTTATTTTTTAGTTAAATCAAAAAACGGGCATCAACAACTAATGCCTGTTTCTCGCTTGCAATAATCGGATTAAAATCAACTTCTTTTATATATTTCTCAGTTAGGGAAAGTTTTGAAAGAGAAACTATAATATCTGCAATTTTCTTAATATCGGATGGTTTTTGGTTTCTGAAGCCCTCTAAAATTTTAGAACCCTTTGTTCCTTTTATCATTTTCAATGCCTCGGTTTTCTTAACCGGGACAATTCGAAAGCTAACATCTTTTAAAACCTCAACAAAAATTCCTCCCAAACCGAAAACTAATACAGGTCCAAATTGTAAATCCCTTTTCATTCCTACAATTACCTCACTGCCAAAAATCATTTTTTGAACTAACATCCCCTCGGTATTTCCTTTTATTTTTTTGGTTAATTTAAAAATATCATCCCAAGCTTGTTTTAGTTCTTCCCTATTTTTAATATCTGGCTTTACCAGACCCAAATCTGTTTTGTGTAAAACTACAGTAGAAGAAACTTTCAAAACTACTGGATAACCAATTTTTTTTGCAATTCTTAGCGCCTCTTTCTCTGATACAACGAGTTCTGTTCTACAAAATGGAATTTTATATTTCAAAAGCAATCTTTTTGCTTCTTTAAAATTTAACGTTTTCATATTTTTATCTTATTATACCCCTTCTGAAACAAACAAAAAAGGGTAAACAACTCTACCCCTACTCGACAAATCTGAACAGCCCTGCTAATATTAAAATAGCTCAGTGAAAGTCATCAGAGATAGAAATGGGAATATCGGGATGAGGACTTGCTGTCATGTGAGTTCTCTCTTCGACCCCTCCTAGCAAAGGTAGCTCTGCTAAATGGCAGACAGTCCAAGGTGTTGCTGCCACCAAAAACTGTCAGCACCTGCGGCTTGGAATCTTCTTTCCAACGGGATACGGACCGCTGAGCACCTAGCATGTGTGTTCAGATAAGGCCTGGAAATCTTGTCGGAGTAATCCGGGGGAGCCTTCTTTATACCCTTCAGAAGGCAATGAACCCAGACGAAGAGATAAGATGGGAAGAATTCCTGGTCCTTCACCTTGCGCGACAGGGTGAAGGAGACAAAGATCGAATTCCCCGATCCCGAGGGTCTGGCTGGGCTCACTCTCTGATGATCAAGTTCTATGTCAACAGCAGACTGGCATAGAACGAGCCCCCGAACAACTAAGCTCGGGGGCTTTTTTTTAAAAAAACCTTCACTAACAAGTGAAAGCAATAATCTCTAATATATTCTCACAGCTTCTTTCCTACATATTCAGCGAACTCTGCTAAGCGGCAGGAATAGCCATATTCGTTGTCATACCAACCAACAACTTTTATAAGGTTACCTTTGACCATAGTCTGGGGAAGATCAACTATGGCAGAATAAGTATCTTGTCTATAATCTGTAGAAACCAGAGGTTCTTCTGAGGTTCTTAAAATTCCTTTGAAGTTATCTTCCTGAGTAGCTCTTTTAAAAACTTGATTAACTTCTTCCGTTGTGGTGGATTTTTTCACTGAAACAATTGTATCTAATATAGAAACTGTAGGACTGGGAACCCTTATAGCAATTCCATCCAATTTTCCGTCCAATTCGGGAATAATCTTGCCTATAGCTTTAGCTGCCCCGGTGGTGGTTGGAATAATATTTAAAGCCGCGGCTCTGGCTCTCCTTAAATCTTTATGGGGCAAATCTAAGAGCCGCTGGTCGGTCGTATAACTATGAATTGTAGTCATAAATCCTTTCTCAATCTTAAAATTATCATTCAAAACTTTAACAATCGGAGCCAAACAATTAGTAGTGCAAGAGCCCATATCCATTACTTCATCTTTTTGAGGATTAAATTTTTCTTCGTTTACGCCTAAAACAAAACCCGGAATCCCTTCGAATTTTCCGGGCCGCCCCTGGCGAGCCTCGCCTTTGGCGGGAGCAGAAATAATTACATATTTGGCACCTGCCTTAATATGCTTTCTTGCCCCTTCTAATTCTCTAAAAACACCAGTACATTCTAAAACTACGTCTACTTCTAATTCTTTCCAAGGAAGTTTTTCAGGATCTCTCTCTTCAAAAATCTTAAATCTCTTTCCATCTACAGTTATGCTCTCTTCATCAAAAGCAACTTCTCTATTATATCTCCCATAAACAGAATCATACTTCAAAAGATAAGCTAAGGTTTTATTATCTGTTAAATCATTAATAGCTACTATTTCTATTTCTGGATGTTTTTCTATTAATCTTCTAAAAGTTGGACGGCCTATCCGACCAAAACCATTTATTGCGATTTTTATCATATTTCTTACTCTTTAATATCTAATAACTGACAGATTTTCTCTTTATCAAAACCCACAACTATCTCTCCATCTATATCAACAACCGGCACTCCCATTTGGCCTGATTTTTGAACCATTTCATCTAAGGCCTTTTTATCCTGGGAAACATCAATATCTTCAAACTCAATATTATGCTCTTTAAGATATTGCTTTAAGGTTTCACAATAGGGACAGCTGGATGTACTAAATACTTTAACCATAATAGAAGAGCTTACCAAGCTCTTAAGTTCTTTATTCTGTTACTTGGTTAATCAAATCTTGAACTTCATTACAAGTATCAGATGGTTTGTTTCCTGTTAATTTACAAATCAAAGCTGTTAGGTTTTTGTCTTCTGTTTCTTCTCCTTCGTTTTCGCCAGAGCCCACTCTGTAGTACTTGCAACCTAAAACTAAAGTAGGAACTCCTCCTGTGCTGTATTTCTGGAAAATATCCATATTTTCCTGATTTCCCATATTGTCGTGAAATATAATCTCTCCTTCAAACTTGGCAGCTACTTCCTGAATTATAGGATGTTCCCAAGAACAATGAGAACAATTTTCAGACCCAAAAAAGTAGACTGCGGGCTTTCCTTCCTCTTTACAAATCTCTTCATCGCTCATCTTAAAACTTCCTATGGTTGTTCCTTTCTCTGTTGCTGCTGGAATTGCTTCATTTAACTTTATTCCTTCAGGGAAGAACAATTCTCCATCCTGAGTAGCATAAGATTCAATTTCCTGATCCTGAATTTTTATCTTTATCTTATACAATCCATTTTCTTCTAAAACCTCTCCCAAAGAAACTATAGCTTGTCCTCTAAGAATATTTTTGTTGATAAAGTCTATAGTTTTCTCTGCTACTTCTTCTTTTGGTAAAACTTTGCCCTGAATTGAACTTTCTCCTGAAACTGAAAGACACTCGCTGAATTTGGTATAAGCTACTCCTCCAGCAATCAAAACCCCGGCAATAATAATTGCTACAGGAATTAATTTTTTGTCCATTTTTTTAAAGTTAAGTTAATAATTTATTTTTTGAACTTTAACCTAATAGATAATCTTATCACAACTTTTATTTTTTGGCAAGTTCTTATTAAAAAAAGAAATCTAAAGAATTTTTTTATTCTTTAGATTTAACGACTTGTCAAATTCATATTTTATCAAACCGCCATAAGGCACCTCAACACCAATAATATCTTTATCAGATATCTTCTCAATGTATTTTATAACTGCTCTCAAAGAATTGTGGCTGGCAACCATTAAAACGTTCTTTCCAGCTCTTAGATCCCGCTCTACATACTTGCGGTAATAAGGAACCGCTCTTTTAAAAGTGTCTCTTAAATTTTCACCGCCGGGGGGCGAAACGTTAAAACTTCTCCGCCAAAGGTGAACCTTTTCGACGCCGAATTTTTTAATAGTTTTATTCTTATCCTTGCCTTGTAATTTCCCGTAATACCGTTCGTTTAAGCTCTCCGAAATATAGACGGGCATATAATTTTTATTTATTTCTTTAAAACTTCCCCATTCTTTCATTCTTCCTTTGTCTAGATGAATAAAAATAGGATATTTTTTATCTACATATTCAAAAATTGCCAGAACGCTATCCTGATTTCTAATCAATGGGGATGAATAAATAGTATCAATCCTAAATTTAAATATCTTTTTAGAAAGCTCCTTGGCTTTTTTGGTCCAATTTTTAGTTAAAGGAACATCTACCCAACCGGTAAATCTGTTTTCCAAATTCCACTGTGATTTTAAGTGTCTTAATATAAATAATTTAGACATATTGTTTAGTTTCTAATTTCTTTTTCAATCTCTAACAACCTATTGTATTTTGCTACTCTTTCTCCTCTAGCCGGAGCTCCAGATTTTATAAAGTCTGCTCCAATTCCTACAGCAAAGTCTGAAATAAAGCTATCCGGAGTATCTCCTGACCTATGAGAAACCATAATTTCCCATCCATACAATTTGGCTAATTCAGCAGCTTTCAGGGCTTCGGTCACTGTTCCAATTTGATCCGGTTTCAAAAGAAGACCATTACAAGCTTTCTTTTGTTCGGCTTCTTTAATCCTGTTAACATTTGTAGCTAATAAATCATCACCTACAATAGTAATTTTTTTCCCCATCTTTTTCATAATATCCTGAAATCCTTTCCAGTCATCTTCAGCAAAAGGGTCTTCTAAAGAAAATATAGGGAATTTTTTTATTAAATCAGAATAAAAAGCTAAAAGGCCTTTTTTAGTAAAGGTCATTTTTCCAAATTTATAAACTTTTTTAACATAAAAACTAGAAGCGGCGACATCAAGAGCAATCTTGCTTTTATTTTTTTTCTCTTTTTTATTGATACTCTCCATTATTATAGCTAAGGCCTCTTCCGGCCGGGAAAAAGGAGCGACAAATCCGCCTTCAAAACCTACATTAGTAGCAGCTGGCCCATACTTTTTTTCTAAAATATTTTTAACTTCTAAATAGATTTCAACCGCTTTTTGTAATTGTTTTTCAAAAGAGTTGCCCTCGGGAACCACCATAAATTCTTGAAAATCAAGACCACTACCTCCATGCAATCCTCCTTCAATAATAAGGATAGAGGGCTTAGGTAAGCCCAGTATATCATCTTTGACAATTTTTAATTTGTCGCCAGGGGCGACGGTCAAAGTTGTATTACTGGGTAAGGCGGGCCCGCCTCGACGAAGCCTCGACAGGCTTGGCTTGTCGGGCAAGGCGGGTTTCTTTTGCTTGGTAAGAGTTGAAATATGTTTCCATAAAGGAATATTTTTAGCTCCGGCTCCAGCTCGGCAAACAGCCAAAGAAACGGCTAAAATAGCGTTAGACCCTAAGTTTGACTTATTCTCTGTCCCATCTAATTCAATCATTAGCTGGTCTATCTCTTCTTGCTTTTTAGGATTTTTTCCTTTTATTTTGGGAGCGATAATTTCTTCAACATTCTTAATCGCTTTTAAAACCCCTCTTCCTTGATACCTCTTTCCGCCATCTCTTAATTCTAAAGCTTCATACTTGCCTTCTGAGGTACCCGAAGGCACAGTAGCTTTAAAAAGGCCTTTTTCCGTCTCTAATTCTACCTCAATAGTAGGACTTGCTTTAGAATCTAAAATCTCTTTAGCTTTGATATTTTTAATTTTGCTCATTTTATCTCTTGTAAATATCCATAAGCAGCTAAGGCTGCTTTGGCTCCTTCTCCGGCAGCTGTAACAACTTGTTTAAATCTTCCAGTATTGCAATCCCCTACGGCATAAAGGCCTTCGGTTTTAGTTTGGCATGTCTCATATTTCACAATAATTTCATCTCTCTTATTAAAAAGAACCAGCCCCTTCACAAAAGCAGTGGCTGGCTGGCTTCCAATTGCCACAAAAACTCCATCAACTTTTAATTCTTTGTCTTTTTTCGTTTTAAGGTCTTTGTAAATTATAGAATCTACAAATTTATCTCCTTCAATCCTTTCTAATTTAGCGTTTGTTATAATTTCTGTCTTTCCTAACTTTTTAACTAATTCTTGATTTGTCTCATCAGCTTTAATTTTTGAACCATATTCTAAAATATAGATTTTTCTCGCATAATTTGTCATAAATATGGCATCTTCAAATCCTTCGTTTCCACCTCCAATTACGGCTACAGTTTTATCACGAAATAAGGGGCCATCGCATACAGCGCAATAACTTATTCCCCTGCCTATAAATTCTTTTTCTCCTGGAACTTCTAAGGGACGAGGGTCAGCCCCAGAAGCTACAATAACAGTATATGATTCAAATTTCTTTTTATTCGCTGTTTTAACTAAAAACTTATCTCCTTCCTTCTCCACATCAACTACTTCATCTCTTTCCACAAGCGCTTCTTGAGATTCCAAATGCTCTTCTAATTTCTTAATCAAATCCGACCCTGTTATTTTCTTAAAACCAGGATAATTCTCAATATCCACAGCTTTCTTTCCTATCTGCCCTCCAAAATCCTTGGTAACAAAAAGGGTATTCATTTTTTGGCGGCTGGCATAAATACCAGCTGTAATCCCAGCCGGTCCGGCGCCAATAATGATTAAATCATATACTTTATTCATACTAAAGAATTTATTTTACAATATTTCCTTCAAAAATTCTCTTAATTCAGGACCGTACTGAGGATGATTCAAAGAAAAATAAAGATTAGATTTTAACCATTTTAGTTTATCCCCGCATTCCAGCCATTTTCCTTCAAACTCATAACCATAAATCACCCTTCCCTCAGCTATCATCTTTTCTAAAACTTCTGCTAATATAATTTCACCTTTATCTGAAGGTTTAGCTCTTTTCAAATAATCAAAAACTTCAGGAGTTAAAATATGTTTTCCTACCATTGCTAAATTAGAAGGAGCTTCTCCCACAGGGGGCTTTTCTATTATTTTTTTTACTTTAAAAAGACGGTTAGCTATTTTCTCTACTTTTACTACTCCATAAGAAGATATTTTCTCTTTAGGAAGACGACAAAGAGAAATAACAGGTTTCTGGCAGGTTTTAAAAACTTTAGCCAACTGAGCTATACAAGGAGTTTTAGAAACCACAATGTCGTCTGCAAACATTGAAGCTACCGGTTCTTGACCTATAAGTTTTTTAACTTGCAAAAGAGCGTGGCCATCGCCTAAGGGTTCTTTCTGAATTACAGAAGAAAAAGAAATATCTTTGAATAATTCCTGGAAATTTTTAAGTTGTTCTAAAACCTTCTTTTTCCCTTTGCTTTTTAAAGCTTTTTCTATTCTAATTGAAGGTTTCAAATATTCTAAGATTTTTTTACTCTCGGGATTGGTAACAAAAATTATCTCCTCAATTCCCGATTCTATAGCTTCCAAAATAATCTTTTGGACCACAGGAACATCAGCCAAAGGCCAAAGTTCTTTGGGGATAACTTTAGATAAAGGCAAAAACCTTGTTCCTAAACCTCCAACTGGAATAATAGCTTTCTTTATCATAACATCGCGTTATTCTTTTCTTCTTAAAATAGCCGGTTTTTCCCAAATTTCTTCTCGCTCTAAAATCTCTTTTTCTTCTTGCTCGGCTTTCTTCTTTACTTCCAGGGCGTTCCTTCTGACCTTTTTGGGAGTTCTCTTTTTTGAAGCTCTCTTTTTAGCTGGTTTCTTTTTGGCTTTTTTCTTTTTCGGCTTTAGAGGAACTTTCTTCTTTTCAATCTTTTTTTCTTTTTCTTTTTCTGGAATAACCTCTTTTTCAGGTTTTTCTTTTAGGGCTTCCACTTTCTTTTTCTCCTCGTCCTTATTAGCTTTCTTATCCTCAGGAGCTTCAACAGAGGAAGAAACAGAAGAAGGCTTCTTCCTCTTAGATTTCTTTCTCTTAGGTTTTAAAACTGTCTCCTTACTTTTTAAAAGTTCTTTAATGAAACAGCCAGTGGCCAATAAAGTAATGTTAATTTTGTCTCCCAATTTTCCTTTCTGATTGATACCAAAGATAATTTTAGCTCTTTTATTTACAAGATCTGATATAGTGCCTGAAATTTTGGAAACCTCGGTTAACTCTATATCTCTTCCTCCTGCTATATTATATAAAATACCTCTTGCTCCCTTGATAGTGTAAGGATAAAGAGGACTAGAAATCAACTTCTTAAGAGATTCTTCTCCCCCATTCTTTTCAATTTCTATTGTATTCAAATAACTCAATTTCCCCCTTCCTTTTAAAACAGTACTCAGGTCAGCAAAGTCAATATTAATCAATCCTGGCAGATAAATCATTTCAATCAAACCTTCTAAATTTTCAACAAGTTGCTTGTTAATAGCAGAGAGAGCTTCTTTCAAGGGAGTATTTTTGTCTATTATTCTGAATATTCTTTCATTAGGAATAATGGAGAAAGTATTAAGATGGGGCTTTATTTTCTTTAAAGCATCTTTGGCAATCTCCGTCTTCTTTTCCCCCTCAAATCTGAAAGGAAGAGTAAAAATGCCAAAAGTAAGACAATCCATTTTTTGGGAAATCTTAGCAAAAATAGGAGTAGCGCCGGAACCTGTTCCACCACCCAAGGAAGCTATAATAATACAAAGATCTTGTCCTTCAAAAAGGCCCTTGATTTTATCTTTTCCTTGCTGGGCAGCCATTTCTCCTAATTCTACATTCATTCCAGTACCTAAACCATAAGTTAGTTCTTGCCCAAAATGGAACTTCTTTATCCTTTTTCCTGTTTGTCTTAAAGCCCTGGTATCTGTATTGGCTGCAATAAAACTTGCCTTTTTTATCCTGGGAGCTATTTCTGAAATAATAGATCCTCCCCCCCCTCCAATACCGATTACTCGAACTTTAGTTCGATACAAAGTTATATCAGAAATTTTCTTTCTGATTCTCTTTTTCTGAGTTCTCTTTTTGGAAGACTTGTTCTTTTTCTTTTTAGCCATAACAACTTAAGCAAAAAAGGAAATCCAAAGAAAATTTATTAGATAGACCCCGGAAAGCATTATACCTACCTCTATTTCTTCTCTTGTTTCTAACTTTCTCATAAAAAATAAAAAAGATTTTTAATATTAAATTAATGACCTTTTAGCTTTTCTCTTAGTTTGTTTATAGAAATCATTGTTAATCCATTCATAAACTACTTCTGTATTATAAACTTTTTTTCTCTCTTGTTTTAAAACCTCCTCAACATATTTCTCGAAATCGGGGCAATCATCTTCTAGCCCCCAATCTTTATATTTAATCACAAAAACAACATCTTTAGCCCTGTCTTCTTCTTTCAGGGTTTCTTTTTTAATATAGTGGGGAGTGTCAAAATGTTTCCTATTTATTCTTTTGAATTTTTTTAATTTTTTGATGATAATTTAGGAGACTTAATACTTACTATCTTAACTTTATCATAAATAAGTTATTAATACAAGGATTTAAATAGACCCGTGGACTAATCCACGGGTCTATTGCTTTCAAAAGTGAGTGTCACTTTTCCTCATAATATATCCTTAATATATTATATTGTTTTTTTACTGTCCCCACTTTTTGACGATCGTCAAAAAGTGGGGACTCAATTCAATCTCTAGGAGTTAGCCACTACTACTTTCCGTGTAGTTCTTCTTTCCACAAATAAGCTACTTTTACATCCACTTTATACTCCGTGATTTTCCCATCTTTTATGGATACAGTATGACTCAATATTCTAGCTCCAGTTAGATTCTGTTTTTCTTTACAGGCTTGGTCAATAGCATTTTGAAAAGCCTTATGAAAACCATCAGGAGAAGTGCCAATAATTTCTTTAATTTTAATCGTAGCCATAATTTTTTTAAATTAAAATTTTAGCGACTCAAAAACGACCTTTAGCCTACGACTTATCCTTTTTGCTTAACTTAATTTTTGGAAGAGAACCTAAAAATTGTTTTTGTTTTTTTTCTCTCTCCCCTACTTCCATCTTTTTAAAATCTCCAGCCATTTCCTGCGACATTTGCTTCAATCTTTTATCTAACTCCAAAACATTTAAGTTGACCATAAGGGCTAACTCGTTTATTCCCATAAGTTTCAGGCCTCTAAGCGAGCGCAGCCGAGAAAGAGCTACATAGCCCATTCCTCTAACAAATGATTTAGAAAGATCCACCTCAGCAGCGTCAAGATTCATGCCCTGGCTTTTATGCACTGTTATAGCCCAAGCCAAACGAAGAGGAAGCTGGCTAATCTCAGCTTTAACAACATCCTCTTCTTCAATAGTCCAATTTGTAGAATTAACAGTAATATACTTGCCTCCGATAGTTTCTATAATAGGCAGGCGGTCTTTATTAAAACCTGTCACTTTTCCAAGAGTGCCATTTACATAGCCCTTACCAAAACTATTTTTTACAAACATCACTTTAGCTCCTTTCTTAAGCGCTAATCTTTC
>CAZFHD010000006.1:0-4113 GCA_964518455.1 uncultured Candidatus Saccharibacteria bacterium
ATTATCATGTTTTCAACTAATTATTGCAGGTTGGGAATTAGTTAAAGTTTTTACAGAATTGAATGATCCCTTGGAGCAAAGGAAAAGATTTAAAGAACAAGAAGAATTACGTAAGAAAGGACTGAAAGAAGCCCAAAGGATGGACGAAGATTATATAGAGGCATTAGAATACGGTATGCCTCCGGCTGCCGGCTTTGGAATGGGAATTGACAGATTAGTAGCTTTACTTACAGATTCTCATACCTTAAGAGAAATTATTCTTTTTCCAACGATGAAACCTAAATCTTGAAACTTGAAACCTCTAACTTGAAATATGTTAAATATTAAATTTATTAGAGAAAATCCAAAAAAAGTAAAAGAGGGCGCCAAGAATAAAGGCGTCAAGGTTGATATTGACCAACTTTTAGAAATGGATAAACAAAGACGGGAGAATTTGAAAGAAATTGAAGAAATTCAAGCTCAGAAAAACAAAGCTACTAAAAGAATACCAGAAATCAAAAATAAAAAGGAACGAGAGAATTTAATTTCAGAGATGCGAAAACTTGACAAAAAAAGTGATGAGATAAAAAAGACATTAAAGTTATTAGAGAAGAAATATAATAATTTAATGTATCAGATTCCAAATCTTCCTTTTGACGATGTGCCTGTTGGAAAAGACGAGAATGAAAATGTCATTGTGCGACAAGTTGGCAAGAAGACAAAGTTTGATTTTAAACCCAAGAGCTGCTTGGAAATTGCCGAGAGCCTTGACTTGATTGATGTTAAAAGAGCAGCTAAGATTTCTGGGACTCGTTTCGGTTTCTTAAAAAAAGAAGCAGCCCTAATGGAGTTTGCTTTGATAGATCTTGCTTTAGAGGTTTTAGCAAAACAAGGATTTACGCCATTGGTACCTCCGGTAATGATAAAACCAGAGATGGCTTGGGCAATGGGATATTTAGAACAATATGACAAAGATGAAGCATATTTTATTCCTAAAGATAATTTGTATTTGATTGGAACTTCAGAGCAATCAATTGGAGCTATGCACGCAGGAGAGGTTTTTGATGAGAAGGAGCTACCCAAGAGATACGTTGGCTTTTCTACTTGTTTTCGCAGAGAAGCTGGTTCTTACGGAAAAGATGTTAAAGGAATCTTTAGAGTTCACCAATTTGATAAACTGGAGATGTTCAGTTTTTGCAAACCAGAGGATTCAGCAAAAGAGCATAAGGTTTTGTTATATTTGGAGGAGAAAATGATGAAGGGTTTAAAAATTCCTTATAGAGTTGTTCAGCTTTGTAGCGGTGATTTGGCAAAACCTTCCGTTGCTACTTTTGATATTGAGACCTGGCTGCCGTCTGAAAATCGTTATAGGGAAACCCATTCTACTTCTAATTGTACGGATTTTCAATCAAGAAGATTGAATATTAAATACAGAAATAAAGACAATAAATTAGAATTTGTCCACACTTTAAACGGAACATCTTTTGCTATTGGCAGAATTCTCATAGCTATTATTGAGAATTATCAGCAGAAAAATGGAAGTATAAAGATCCCTAAGGTTTTAGAGAAATACCTGGATTTTAAGATTATAGGGTAATGGAAGAAGAAAAAATTCTTATTAAAGGTGTTGAATCTAACTATAGAACTATAGGAGAGGGTAATCCTCTTTTAATTTTGCACGGTTGGGGATTGGGTTCTTCTAATTCCTGGCTTAAAATTCAAAAAATACTATCAGCTCAAAGATTTAAAGTAATAGTTCCAGATTTTCCGGGTTTTGGCAAAAGTCAAAAACCTTCTATACCCTGGACTGTTTCAGATTATGTAGATTGGCTAAAAGAATTAATTGATTACCTTAAATTAGAAAAGCTTTTTATAATCGCTCATTCTTTTGGAGCAAGAGTAGCTATAAAATATATTGCAGAAGATGGGGAAAAAGTAGAAAAATTGGTTCTTTGTTCTCCAGCCGGCGTAAAACCGACAAAAACGCTTGAAGCTAATTTAACTTTTTGGATTAGCAGAATAGGAAACATTATTTTTGATATAAGATGCCTGAGAAAATTCAAAGAAACTATTAAGAGAATATTTTATCTTTTCTTATATAAAAAAGATTATGTTAAAGCAGAGGGCGTAATGAAAGAAACAATTAAAAAAATATTGGCTGAGGATCTAACCCCTTACTTATCAGAAATAGAAGTAAGCACTCTTCTTGTTTGGGGTAAAAGAGATAAAATAGTTCCTCTGAAATATGCTGATATCTTTAATAAAAGGATTAAAAACTCAAAATTAATAATTATTCCAAAAGTTGGTCACAGTCCTCATTTGGAAAATCCTGAAAAACTTTTAGAAATAATAATTCCTTTTCTAAAATGATATGACTTTTTTATTAACTTTATTATGGTTTATAAAAACAAGTAAAACAGCTTTATTTTACTTTTATCTTTGGCAATTAAAAGAATATCAAGTTAAAAGATTTATAGACCATTTTCGCACCTTTAAGGGAAGATTATTGTTTTTGAATAATCTTAATTTTTTGAAAGCAGCTTTAGTTTTAATTTTCTTGCTTTTCTTTTTTCTTCGGAGCAGCTTACAAGAAGGTGATTTTGGAACCTTCCTTTTTTTATTTACTTTAGCTTTATTATTTCTTTATTTTATTGAAACTTTCTTTGTTTTTAAAAACATCTTTAAAAAGAAATTAAAAAGACCTGTTTTAACCAAGAAAACCATAGTTTTGATTCTGGCAGGATTAATTGTAGAGATATTATTCTTTGTTTTTTGCTTTTTAAAGCTTGAAAATATAGGTTTTTTGGCTTTTGCTTTCTTGCTTTTTGATATTTTAGCTCCCTTAATCTTTTCTTTAGTAGTTTTAATATTTCAACCCTTAGTGATTTTGATAAGATTGTTTGTAATTAGAAAAGCTAAAGAAAAAATTAGAAAACAAAAAGACCTTTTAGTCATTGGAATTACAGGAAGTTTTGGCAAAACTTCAACTAAAGAATTTTTAGCTGATATTCTTTCTTTTAAATTTAAAGTTTTGAAAACCAAAGAAAATCAAAATAGCGAGATGGGAATTTCCCGTTGTATTTTAAAAGACTTAAAAAAAGAACATGAAGTTTTTGTAGCAGAGATGGGAACTTATGGAAGGGGAGGAATAAAGTTATTGGCTGATATTATAAGACCTAAGATTGGCATTTTGACGGGAATTAACGAACAGCATTTAGCTCTTTTTGGTTCTCAAGGAATAATCGTTAAGACAAAATACGAACTGATTGAAAACTTGCCGGAAAATGGTTTAGCTGTATTTAATGGAGACAACAAATATTGTTTGGAACTTTACAAAATAACAGGAATTCCTAAGAAAATATTTACTGCGGCGAAACCTTCTCCCGAAGCAGGCTTGAAATCAGATATTTGGGCGGAAGATATTAAAATAGATAAAGAGGCAGTTTCTTTTAGAGCTATAACCAAAGAAGGAGAGAGAGCGGATTTTAAAATTAAATCTTTAGGAAAACAAGGAGTTTCTAATATCTTAGGAGCTGTTTTAATAGCTAAGGAAGTTGGTATGACTTTTGATGAAATTTCTAAAGCTTGCCAGAAAATAGAAAGCAAAAGAAGAATGATAAGGCTAATAAAAGGAAGAGAAGGGGTTAATATTATTAACTCTTCTTATTCTTCCAACCCCAGTGGAGTCTTGGCTGATTTGAGCTATCTAAATATTTGGGAAAGGAAAAAAGTGATTATTATGCCTTGTTTGATAGAATTAGGAAAGGCCTCAAAAAAAGTTCATCAAAGAATAGGAAAAAAGATAGCTGAAGTTTGTGATTTAGCTATTATTACTACTAGAGATTATCTTAAAGAAATCAAAGGAGAAGCTCTGAAAGCTGGAATGGGAGAGAAAAATATTGTTCTTATTGAAAATCCACAGGAGATTAACAATAAAATTGAAGCTTTTTGTATTTCAGGAGATACTATTCTTTTAGAAGGAAGAGTTCCAAAAGAAGTAATTGATTTTTTGGAAAAATAAAGAGTGTCATTATATGACACCCTAAATTATTATAAAGAGCTAAGCCGTTTTACATACATTGGCCAAAGAATAAGAAGAAATATTAGCCAAAAGACAACAAAAACAATTATTGT
>CAZFHD010000006.1:4123-17206 GCA_964518455.1 uncultured Candidatus Saccharibacteria bacterium
AATACTAAGATTATTATAGTCTATGTTTAAGCCAATTTCAATATCTTTGTCGCCAAATGTTGAAAAAGATGATATTTTTTTAGCTTTGAAATTAGTTTTCAAGCCCTGGACTTGGAAAAGAAAACTGGGTGGAAGAATTTTAGAAGAAGAGTTTAAAAAGTTTTTTGGTCTAAAACACGCTTTTACTTTTAATAGTGGAAGAACTTCTTTAATGGCGATATTAAGAAATCTGAATTTAAAAGCTGGAGACGAAGTTATTTTACAAGCCTTTACTTGCAACGCCGCTGTAAATCCTATTCAATGGGCAGGTCTCAAACCTGTTTATATTGATTGTAATGAAGAAGATTTTAATGTTGATATTGAGGATTTAAAAAGAAAGATAAATCCTAAGAGTAAGGTTTTAATTGTTCAGCATACTTTTGGTCTGCCGGCAAATATGGATGAGGTTTTAAATATTGTTAGAGAAAATAATTTAATTTTAATAGAAGATTGCGCTCATTCTTTGGGAGCAGAGTATAAGGGCAGGAAGATTGGAACCTTTGGAAAAGCCGCTTTTTTTAGTTTTTCCCGCGACAAGATAATTTCTTCTGTTTACGGCGGTATGGTTGTAACAAATGATAATCAGTTAGCCCAAAAAATTAAGAGATTTCAAAAAGAGATTAAATATCCTTCTTCATTTTGGATTTTACAGCAATTGTTACACCCGATTTTAATAGGTTATTTAATTCTACCCACTTATTCAATCTTAGGAAAGTATTTACTGGTTTTATGTCAATGGTTTCATATTTTGTCTAAAGCAGTTCATTGGAAAGAGAAAAAAGGTGAAAGACCCTCTTATTTTCCCAAAAAAATGCCCAATGCTTTGGCTTTGTTAGCTTTAAATCAATTTAGAAAGCTTAATAAGTTTAACAACCATAGAAAAAAGATAGCAGAAATTTATTATAAAGAACTTAAAGATAATTCTTTTGAATTGCCGGCCCAATTTCCAGAAAGAGGAAGTATTTTTTTGAGATTTGCTATAAAACATCCAAAAGCTCATCAAATAATTAAGAAAGCTTGGAAGAAAAACCTTTTAATAGGGGATTGGTACACAAGTCCAGTGGCGCCGAATGACACAAAATTAGAAAAAGTCCAGTATGAACTGGGTTCTTGCCCAAAAGCTGAAAGATTAGCTGAAATTACTTTAAATCTTCCAACTCACATTAATATTTCAGAAAAGAAATCTCGGAAAATAATCTCTTTACTAAAGACGTTTGAGATCTAATTTTCAAAAAAGCTATTTGTTATATGCTTTTTTTTTGCTATACTAAATTTAAATCAGACTAATATAGTCCAAATTTAATTATGCAGATTTCCATTAAAACTCGTTATGGTCTGCAGGCAATGGTATATTTAGCAAGAGCTGGAAGGATTTGTTCTGCAAGGGAAATCTCTCAAAAAGAAAATATCCCTTTTAATTTTTTAGAGAAAATATTTTCGAAGTTAAAAAAAGAAGGTTTAATAAAAGCGCAAAGGGGATCTCAAGGAGGATACTCTTTAGTTTGTTCTCCACAAAAAATCAGCATAGGAAAAATATTAAAAACCTTAGAGGGTACAATATTTTCAATTTCTTGTAAAAAAGACTGTTTTTCTCAAAGAGGAAAGAAGAAATGCCCTATAAAAAATGTTTGGAAAAAAATTCAATATGCTTTAAATTCTACTTCAGATTCAATAACCTTAGCTGATTTAATTGGTAAACCCCGTTAGAAATTCTGGGGACAGCGAAGAAACATAGAAAGAGGATATCTCTAACGAGATAAAAAACATGGTAAAGAAAAATAAAAATAAAAAGCGGCGAATCTATTTGGATTACGCCTCCACAGCTCCAGTTGATCCAAGGATAGTTAAGACAATGCTCCCTTATTTTACTGCGAGATTTGGAAACCCTGTTTCCTCCCTGTATAGTTTTGGCCAGGAAGCAAAAGAAATATTAGAAAAAAGCCGGGAAATGATTGCTTGCTCTTTAGGAGCTAAATCAAGAGAAATAATTTTTACCGCTTCTGCTACCGAAAGCAATAACACCGTCCTTAAAGGAATTGCCTTTGCTAATAAGAATAAAGGCAATCATATAATTATTTCCTCAATTGAACATGACTGTGTTTTAAATAGCGCTAAGTGGCTTCAATCTCAGGGTTTTGAAATTGAAAAATTACCGGTTGATAAATATGGCTTAGTCAATCTTAAAGATGTAAAAAAAGCTATAAGAGAAAACACAATCTTAATATCAATAATACATGCTAATAACGAA
This sequence comes from uncultured Candidatus Saccharibacteria bacterium, assembly GCA_964518455.1. Taxonomy (GTDB): domain Bacteria; phylum Patescibacteriota; class Minisyncoccia; order Minisyncoccales; family GWA2-38-27; genus CAZDXV01. The sequence continues at coordinate 6,411 of CAZFHD010000006.1, forward strand.
ATAGGCACGGTTGAACCCGTTAAAGAGATTGGAAAAATCTGCCGGGAAAATGGTATTTATTTCCATACAGATGCAGCCCAAAGTTTTGGCAAAATACCTATTGATGTGAATGAAATGAATATTGATTTGTTAACTGCTTCTTCTCACAAAATGTATGGACCGAAAGGAGCTGCTCTTTTATTTATCAGGGAGGGAGTAAAGATTGAACCTCTTTTACACGGAGGCGGACAGGAGTTTGGTTTAAGGTCGTCAACTGTTAATATTCCAGCCATTGTTGGTTTTGCCAAAGCAGTTGAAATTTGCCAAAAAGAAATAGAAAAAGAAACCCAAAGATTAACAAAGCTTCGAGACCAGTTAATAAAAAGAGTGTTAAAAAAGGTCTCTGCTTCTTATCTTAACGGTCACCCAAAAAAGCGATTGCCAAATAATGCTAATTTTTGGTTTAAATTTATTGAGGGGGAATCTATTGTTGTGGCGTTGGATTCTTACGGTATTGCCAGTTCTACGGGTTCAGCTTGCTCTTCACAAAAATTGAAGCCTAGTCATGTTCTTTTATCTTGCGGCCTGAAACCATCCCAGGCCCACGGGTCTCTAAGATTAAGCTTAGGGAGATGGACAAAAGAAAAAGACATTGATTATGTGGTGGAAATTCTTCCCAAGATTGTTAAAAAATTAAGAAAAATTTCACCATTTAAATAATGTATACAAAAAAAGTTTTAAAACATTTTAAACATCCTCATAATTACGGAAAAATGAAGAATCCTGACGGAATGGGAAAAGTAGGCAATATTATTTGCGGTGATGTGATGTGGCTTTATATTAAAGTAGGCAAGACCAAAGATGATCAAGAATTTATCAAAGATATAAAATTTGAAACTTTTGGATGTGTAGCGGCTATTGCTGCTAGTTCTATCATTACTGATTTAGCTAAGGGAAAAACTCTCAAGAAAGTGCTAAAAACTAATAAGGACAAAATAGTAAAATCTCTTGGAGGATTGCCTCCGGTAAAATTACATTGTTCAGTCTTGGCTATAGATGCCTTAAAAGAAGCAATTTACGATTATTTATCTAAAAATAAGAAGGAAATTCCGATAGAGCTTCGGAGACATCACCAAAGGATTAAAAAGGAAAAGAAACTTATTGAAAATAAGTACAAGGAATGGATTAAGGCAGAAGAAAGAATACACAAAAATGATAAAAAGAATCAACAAAAAAAATAAAATTACGGAAAATACAACATTAGCCAAAATTTTAGAATTTCCTAAAGCAAGTAAAATTTTGGCAAAATATAACCTACCTTGCTTAAATTGTCCAATGGCTGTTTTTGAAACAGGAGTATTAAAAATCGGTAAAGTTTGTAAAATGTATAATATTAATTTAGGAAGTTTACTTAAAGAATTAAATGAAGCTTATCGGGTGAATATAAAAAAATGAAAAACATTTCAATCTTGCTGTTTATTATTGCTTTATTTCTTCCTTCTTTTGTTATAGCGGTTTGTCCGATTTGCTTTATAGCTGTAGCCGGCGGGGTTGGACTTTCTCAATGGCTTGGAATTGATGATGTTATTTCTGGCATCTGGATTGGTGGATTAGTCATTTCTTTAGTTGTTTGGTTTCTTTCTTGGTTAGACAAAAAGAACATTAAATTTAAACTCCGCCAGATTTTAGTTTTAATTTTATTTTACCTGATTACTATTCTCCCTCTTTACTGGGCAGGATTTATCGGTTGCTCTTGTAATCAACTTTGGGGGTTTGATAAACTTTTAGTCGGTATTTTCTTCGGCAGTTTAATTTTCTCTCTCAGTGTTCGGATAGATAATTTATTAAGAAAGAAAAATAACGGGGAGGTTTACTTTTCTTTCCAAAAAGTTGTCATCCCAGTTTTATTTTTGATTATTACCAGTATAATTTTTTATTTTGTTACTAAATGTTAAATTATGTTAGAAGAAAAATACAAAAATTTATTAAAAAAAGTTGAAGATATAACCAAAGAAAATAAACTTGACCTGTCAGCTGATGAAGATTTAAGCATTGCTATTATGAATTTGTTAAGTATCGAGGAACATTTATTTTTTACAGGAGCTAAAACTCAAAAAGAAAAGTATTTTGACTTATTACAGGAAGTGCGCGAGACAAGAAAAGAATTATTGAAGAAAATTATTAAAGATTACGAAGGAGAAGTTTGGTGTATCTCAAAACATTTATTAGCGGCTTCTATGAGGTTGATAGAGGTTGGAACAAAAGAATTAAATAAGGATAATAAAAAATCAGCAAGAGATTTGTTTTCTAAAGCTTATGATTTATATTCTCTATTTTGGGGATTAAATCTGAAAATGATTGGTATTAATGATGTTAAAAAAGTTGGTGACGGCCAATTAAACCCCGCTAGAGATTCTGAGAACAGAAAAGAAAAAAATCCCTTGTTAGTTAAACTCAATAAAATAATTCAAAAAATTATTAACTGTTGTAAAGAGTAAAAATTAAAAGTCGAAAAAGAAAGTAGGTAAATAAACAATATGCGATTAAAAAACAAAGTTGCAATTATCACCGGGGCTAGTTCTGGTATCGGTCGAGCAATCGCTTTGGCTTTTTCAAAAGAAGGAGCAAAAATAGTTGTAGTTGATTGGTCAGAGCGAGGGGGGAAAACAACAGTAGAACAAATTAAAAAACAAAAGGGAAAAGCAATTTTTGTTAAAACAGACGTCAGTAAAGCGAACGATATTGATCAGATGGTTAAAGATTGTTTGGATAAATTTGGACGGGTTGATATTTTAGTCAACAACGCTGGTATTTACAGAGTTTATGATCTTCACGAAATGCCTGAAGAATATTGGGACAAAATTATTAATGTTAACTTGAAAAGTGTATTCTTGGGAAGCAAAAGAGTAATTCCAGGAATGACAAAACAAGGTAAGGGTAAGATTATCAATACCACCTCAATTGCCGGTTTAGTCGGTTTTGCTCAAAGTGGCGCCTATTGCGCCTCAAAAGGCGGGATTATTGCTCTAACAAAGGAAATGGCCTTAGAGTATGCCCCCAAGAAAATTAATGTAAATTGTATTGCCCCCGGCGTCATTAAGACGACGATGACTAAAGATATGTTAGCTGATCCGCAGACTAAGCAATTTTTGGAGAGTTCAACTCCTTATCCTCGCTTGGGCAAACCCGAAGACATTGCTCAAGCAGCGGTTTATTTGGCTTCTGATGAATCTGATTTTGTTAACGGCGAAGTTTTAGTTGTTGACGGTGGATGGATAGCTAAATAGAATTGATGGCTAAATGGAAATCTTAGGAATAAAAAAAACCCACAGAGGACGGGCCTCTGTGGGTTTTTTATAGCGAGTTTATGTATTTAGTTTATGTATTTTTTAATTCACTTTAGAAAAAGATAATTTTTTGTTAGAATTAAACTGATATGTCTTTAATTATTAAAGAAATAAATAATAAAGAGATTTGGGAAGATTTTTTGCTAAATTGCAGCGAGAAAACTTTTCTGGATTCTTGGAGTTGGGGAGAGTTTCAAAAAAAGGAGGGCAATAAAATATGGAGATTAGGAATTTTCAATAATGAACAATTGTTGGGAATAGCTTTAGTGATTAAAATTAAAGCTAAAAGAGGAACTTTTCTTTTTGTTCCCCATGGACCAGTAGAAAAGTCAAAAATAAAGTCAAAAATTTTAGAAGTACTATTAGAAAAATTAAAAGAGATAGCTGAAAAAGAGAAAGCTATTTTTTTAAGAATAGCTCCTATCTGGAAAAGAACAGAAGAGAATATTAAATTGTTTAAAGATTTAGGTTTTAAAGAAGCTCCTTTACACATACATCCGGAAAATAGTTGGGAATTGGATATTACTTCTTCAGAAGATAATCTTTTGATAAATATGAGAAAGACTACCCGTTATCTAATTAGGAAAGCTGGTAAAAATCAAGATATTGAAGTTATTCAAACTCAAAATATAGAGGATTTGGAAACTTTTGACAAAATCTATCAGAAAACAGCTTCTCGCCATAATTTTGTTCCTTTTTCTTTGGATTTTCTTAAAAAGCAGTTTTCTACTTTTTCTGAAGACAATCAGATAACCGTCTTTTTGGGAAAATATAAGGGAGAAGTTGTTTCGGCTGCTGTAATTGTTTTCTGGCAAAACATAGCTTTTTATCATCACGGAGCTTCTTTGTCTGAATATAAAAAGATTCCTATATCTTATCTTTTACAATGGAAAGCTATAAAGGAAGCTAAAAAAAGAGGTTGCAAAAAGTATAACTTTTGGGGTATAGCTCCAGATGTTAAAGAAAAAGAAGATCTTAAAAAGTCAAAACATCCCTGGGCTGGTTTAACTTTGTTTAAAATGGGCTTTTCAGGCCATAGAAAAGAATATGTCAAAACTCAAGATTTTCCTCTTTCCATAAAATATATCTTTACTTGTCTTTTTGAAAAGTTAAGAAAAATAAAAAGAGGTTACTAAAATTGTAAAAATTAACAGTATTATTTACGATTTATTTCCTCCCTCCTCCTTTGAAAGAACCGCCTGTCTGCCTGCTCCAGCGGCAGGCATCAGCCTTGACTATCGGCGGAAAAACAAGACCAAGCTTTTTCCGCCTCCGAGACATCCTTTCAAAGGAGAGGGAGGAATCATAGATGAAAAAGTGTAAACGAAGCTAAGGTTTCCTACACCAAAATGACGAAAAGAAAATACAGAAAATATAATAAAAGATATAAGATTAAAAAGAAAAGATCTATTTTTAGATCTAAATTTTTCTGGTTTTCTCTTTTAATTATTTTATTGCTTTCCGGTATTTTTTATTTCTTTTTTCTTTCGCCTGTATTTCAAATAAAAAGAATTGAAATAATGGGAAACAACAAAGTTTCAACAGAAGAAATCAGGGTTGTTGTTTTAGATAATTATCCCAGAAAAATACTTTTTTTTGATTCAAAGAGTATTTTTTTAGTTAACTTAAAAAAAGTAGATAAAAAACTTAAAGAGAGATTTCCCAAAATAGCAAAGATAAGTTTGAAAAGAGATTTTCCCAATGGTTTGATTTCTCAGATAGAAGAAAGAATTCCTATAGCTGATTGGTGTTATGAAAATGATTGTTTTCATATAGATAACAAAGGCATAGTTTTTGAAAAAACAGAAAAAGAAACCAATATCAAGATTAAAACTTCAAATTCTTTAGAAGATTTATCTCTTTTAGATAAAGTAATTGAAGAAGATAAACTTCAGTCAATCTTATTTATTAAAAAAGAATTAAAATATATTGAGATAGAAGAGTTTTTATTCAAAGAAAAATTAACAGCTAAAGTTTTGGGGGGTTGGGAAATATACTTTGATTTAGATAAAGAGGTTAAAGAACAAATCTTTAATTTAAATACAGTTCTGAAAGAAAAGATTCCCCCGGAAAATAGGGGAAACTTAGAATATATTGACTTAAGATTTGGAAATAGGATTTTTGTTTCTCCTGAAAACTTAATCGACGTAATAAACGAAAATTGAATATCCTATTCTTTTAACCAAAGGATAGCTATTCAACCACCTATAATGGTTTGTGGAATCCTCAAAACCGGGAACCGCCTTTCCTCTTCCTCCCTGTAAAAAAGTAGCTGAAACAGCTAAATAATTACCTTTAGGAAATTCTTTTGAATCATTTGTCCCATTCCAGGAGACAAATTTTTCTTTTAAATAATATTTTACATCACTTCCTCCAAAATAGTCTACATAAATTTTATCTATTTTTTCTTTTTCTACCCACATTTTTAGTCTTTTCAAGTCCTGGCCCCAATCCAAGTTTGAATCTACTACATATTTGTAACCTTGTTTTGGACCTCCAACTACTTCATTGAAGTAAGCTAAAAAGTGGGGATAAATTGTAAGTATGCTAAAAGCTTGCCATAGAACCAGCCAAATTATAAAAGCCCTTTTTATTTTTAATCTTGGAGGACTTAGCCACATTCCAGTTACACCTCCTACCAAGAAAATAGTAAAAGGGAGAGTAGGCAATAAATGCCTTACCCCAATGTTTAGGTTGCTGGTTAAGCTTGTTATCCAATAGATAGCAATAAAAGTTAGCATAGCAAACTCTGTAAAGTGATATTTTATCCATTGATAAACTCTGGAAGACATTCCTTTCCAAAAAGGCCTATTCATTCTCCAAACAGCATAAAGAAGAGCTATAAGGGTTAATAGATGCAAGACTAAGGTCTCTTTTATAAAATAAACTGTAGGGAAATAAGATTTCCAGCCAGCAGCTGAAACTTCTCCTATAAAGTAACCCGTATTTCCGCCAGAAGCTCTCTGAAGAACCATGAAAACACCTAATAAATACTGCCCCAAAGCCCTCAAAACAGGTTTATCTGCCATCCAAACCACCATATTAGCCAGCGGCCTACTTCCAAAAGAAGAAAGAATGAATTCTGTGTCTCTGACTTGTCTTTCCGGGGGATAGTTCCAGATGTGATAAAGATAGAAACCCCAGATTAGAGTTAAAGCTATTAACCCAATTAAAAGTGATAGAGTTAAATTACGGCCCAAGTTTTCCAAGAACTCTCTGGAATTTGAAGCTTTTACTATTGACCAGACTAAAATCAATAAAACAAATAAAGGAAACAGCAAAATTAAAGAAAACTTAGTTAGTTCAGCTAAACCAAAAGCTATTCCGGCAAAAATGATATTTCTTTTTTTAGGGTCTTTAAGAAATTTTATAAAATAGTAACTGCCTATAAAAACTCCGGCTGCAGCTCCCACGTCTGTAGTAACCAATCTTCCATGAGCTAAGAGAGTAGGAGAGAAAGAATAGAGAAAAAGAGATATTAGACCTGCTTTGTTGCCAAAAACTTCTTTGGTCCAGCGAAAAACATAAAATCCTAAAAGTAGCAAAACTAATATCATAGGAATTCTTCCCCAAAAAATCATTTTCTCTGCAGGATTGTTACTTTTAAATAGAAGTTTATTGCCAAAATCCCACTGGCCGTTAACATCTTCTTTCCAGGCCTTTATATCATATGGAAAATTTATATTATCTATAAATAACAAAGGAACAGCTGAAAAGTCTTTTAAAAGAGGGGGATGTTCTGGATTAATTCTCATATCCTGCTGGGTTAGATAACTGTACCCGGCAGGTAAATGAGCTAATTCATCCATTGTCAAAGAATCGTTTCTGATGCTAAGAGTCGTTATTACAGCCACAAATATTAAAAGTACTGCAGCTATGATGTATGTTTTTTTGTTAGACATATATATTTATTCTATGTTAAAAACCCAAAAATAATCTTTTTTCTGAAAATTTCCTTCGGGAAACTTATTATAAAGTTCTAAAAAGAGACTATTGTCTTTTCCCATGGGAATTATTGCAGAATTCTCTTCTTTTATTTCATTTAATCGGTCAGGAAGCAGATAAATGGCTTTAGTTTTTCCATATTCTGCCTTTTCTATAAACTGAATAGTTTGAGCCGGCATGGGGATATTTTCAACAAGAACGCCAGATTGATTTACAACAACATAAATATTTTTGTCTGAAGGAAGAATATTGATATATTTTCCAATTTTAACATAGTTTTTGGAAAAAGCTCCTTCTGTCTCTTCGGTTTTTCCCCAAAGATAAAAGTATTTTGTAAATTGAGAAAAAGTAATTGTCAAAAGAAAGATTGCTATTAAGACAGAAAAGAAAATTATCTGTTTTTTGGACTTAAAGAATTTTCTTATTAAGTTAGTTATCCAAAAGCCTCCAATTCCAGAAAAAATATATACTGGAGGAATTACACCAATCACCCTTAAAGAATGGGGAATGCCCTCATAGGTTAATACTCCAGGCAGTAAAAAGATAGAAAACCATCCCAGCAAAAGACCAGAAGTTATTTTCTTTTGATTGTCTTTTTCCTTAATTCCTTTTATTAGATTTTTAACAGAGATAACAAAACCAACTAAAAATAATATTCCAACGGGCCAGAGAAGCTGAGGAGATCCGGCAAAATTATGGCGCCAGTTAGCATCTCCGTAGATATTAAACATTCCAAGATGAAAAATTAAAGATTTTCCTAATTCGTAAACAGGATTTTCTTGCGAGAAAACAGAAACCCCAGAAGCTCTTCCAAAGAAATCTTGGGGATTCTTCAGAAAATAGATTCCTAAGGGGAGAGCCACTATAAAGGTTATTATAATACAAAAAGCTGTAATCTTTATAAATTGTTTTCTCTTGGAAAAGAACCACCAAACAATAACATTTAAAAGAAAAAGAAAGATAACAAACCTATAAGAGATATAAGTATAAAATCCTAATCCTAAAAAAATACCAGAAACAACAGAAAAAGCCCATTTCTTTTCCATAAATGCCTTATTTAAAAAATAGAAACCAAAAACCAGAAAGAAAGGAACTAAAATAGCTCTAAACCCTATTCTAGAGAAGTTCACATGCCAAAAAGAAACAGCTAAAAGAAGACTAGAAAGAAGGGCTATAAATTTAGCGTCTCTATCTATCTTTTCTAACAATATCTTAGTTAAAAAATATAATCCTAAAACAGTTAATACTCCAAATACAGCGGGGACTGCGCGCAAAGCTACAATACTAACTCCCAATACTTTAAAGGATAAAAAAAGAAGCCAAACAAAAAGTCCCTCTCGGCCATTGTTTTCAGGATAAAACAACTCATAGTTTCCTGTCTCTAAGCTGGTTATAGCGTCGTTTCCATTCATAGCTTCATCAGGATAAAGCCCCGGAGGAACAGATCCTAAACTCCAGAATCTAAAGAAAGTAGCTATAGCTAAAATGATTAAAAGAAAGATTATAATTTTTTTGTTTTTCACAGCCATTAAAGTATTTTAACAAAATTTATCATAAAAAAACAGGGCTCCTTTTATTGAGTTAAGAAGCCCCTTGGCTCATTTATTAAACTATGAGCCCTTTTGAGGAACAGGGGGTTTGGGTTTTACCAGCACCTTGGTTTCGGTGGTGATGAAACTGACAACCCCTCCCTGTTGCTCTTGGATTTGTCCGAGGCCATTATTGAGCGCCTGGACATATTCTTCGGGACTGGAGAATGCAGTAATCTTGATGGTTGCCTCGTTATCGGGGTAGTAGGTGACCTCGTAGCCGGGGGTCTCCTCTACAGAAAACGGGGCTGTCGCATTGAGGAGGACCACACTCCCAAACATGAGTATTAAAGGTGCAAGCACCGTTGTGAAAAACGTCAACAGTCCAGCCAGAACAGGATCATTTCTTTCGATAGCCATTTTTCTTCCTCCCAATGTTAAGGTTCAATTTCCCTTGTTTACTTTCTGTTTATATTGTATCATACCATATTTACTTTGTCAATAGTTGGCGGTTATCACTCTTGACAACCGACTGCCAATTTATTAAAATGGCAATATTATGGTAATTACAGAAAGACAAGAGATGTTGTTAGATGAGTTAATAAAAGAATATATTAACTCGGCTAAACCCGTTAGTTCCAGTTTTTTAAAAAAAAGAATTGGATTTGATATTTGTCCTGCTACCATTAGGAATGAAATGCAAAAACTTACAGAAGCAGGATACTTGGAGCAACCCCATACTTCAGCTGGAAGAGTTCCTACCAATAAAGCTTACCGTTTCTTTGTGGAGCAATTAGAAGAGCCGGAAGATATTTCCTTAGAGGAAAGAAGAAAGATTATTAAAAAAGAATTAGAGAATAGCTTTAAATTAATGGAATTCATTACAAAAAGGTTGGCTTCGGATTGTTGCGGTTTAGCTTTTAGTTATATTTCTGAAAAAGATTTTCTTTTAGAAGAAGGTTGGAAAGAAGTTTTTAAAAATCCAGAGTTTGAGGAAAAGGGATTCCTTTCAGAATTTACAAATTCTGTAGATAGATTTGAAAAAAAGATAAAAGACTTTCTTAAAGAAGGCCGCTCTGAAATTCAGGTTTATATTGGGAAAGAGAAATCCATTCTTGATTCTTCTGACCTAAGTTTGATAGTTTCAAAAGTTAGATTCCCCAAGAATCAACATGGCATCCTAGCTCTCTTGGGACCCAATAGGATGACTTATGATAGAAATATTAGGTTTTTAGATTCTTTAATTAAGGAATTAGAAAATTTTTAAAATGAAAAAAGAAGAATGTGAAAAAATTAAAAAAGAATATTTAGAAGGATGGAAAAGAGCTCAAGCCGACTTAATAAACTACAAGAAGCAGGAATCAATTAGATTGTCAGAACTTTCAAATTATGTAAAAGAGGAGTTTATTCTTAAAATACTTCCTGTTTTAGACAATATATACTTAGCTGAAAAAAAGCTTACGAAAGAGCTTAAAAAGAAATCCTGGGTAGAGGGTGTTTTGAAAATAAAAGAACAGCTTTTAGATATTTTAGAAAAAGAGGGGGTAGAACAAATGAAATGTTTGAATACAAAATTTGATCCGCATTTCCACGAGGTAACAAGCGAGGTTAAAAAACAAAATCTTAAACCGGGAATTATTATTGAAGAAATTAAAAAAGGTTATTTTATCCACGGCAAGGTATTAAGACCTGCCAAGGTAAAGATTACAAAATAAATAATAGTCAAAAAACATGTCCAAAATATTAGGAATTGATTTAGGTACAACGTTCTCTGCCATGGCTGTAATAGAGTCTGGCGAACCTAAAATAATAGAAAATAAAGAAGGGGCAAGAACTACTCCTTCTGTGATAGCTGTTAATAAAAAAGGAGAAAGATTAGTTGGAGTTTTAGCCAGGCGTCAGCAAATTACAAACCCTCAAAATACAATTTATTCTACCAAACGGCTAATCGGCAGGCGTTTTTCAGATCCCGAAGTTCAAAAAGATAAAAAATTAT
>CAZFHD010000007.1:0-5350 GCA_964518455.1 uncultured Candidatus Saccharibacteria bacterium
AATGGTTCCGCCGACGATGATGGCTGCGACTACGCCGATAACTCCTAAACTAATTAGAATCTTTTTCATTTTTTTAATCTCTAATTAATTTTTATCTTTTAAGTGGCTCGCCTCAGGTCCCTCCTATAGAAGAAGGACAAGCGTTAAAAACCTAAGGTTTTCTCCCCTGCCCTTCCCGACAAGAAGGACTTAGGGTAAGCCACTCTTGGTTCGACCTTTACTCTTAATAAAATGGAGTCCAAGTTTTAAGTCACAAATCTTACGAACTAAAACCTGAACTCCATATAGCAAATACTCTTCGAAATCTAGAAATTCTCTCTTTTAGTTTATCATCTTTTCTCAAAAAATAAAACCCCTCCCTTCCGGAGAAGCTTTCAAGGAAACTCTTTTGATTAAATTGCTCTTTAGATAGCACTAATCATTTATCTAATTCCTCCTTTAGATTAATCAATCTTCATCTTGATTATCCTATAGTATAATGCTATAAAAAGCCAACAAGCTTGTCAAGGTCTTTTACGATTTTAGACTTTTTTCAAAATTAAAAGGGAATTATATCTGGGCAGTAAAGTTAGGAAGGAAATATCAATCTAACCCACTGCCCAGATATAATTCCCCTATTCTTAATAAAAAGAAGTATAGCTTCCAAGCTATACCTCTTTTAATAATAGCAAACTTTAAAAGATTTGTCAAGGGATATCTACTTCAACTCTACTTTGGCGCCGGCTGCTTCAAATTTCTTTCTCATTTCTTCCGCCTCTTCTTTTTTGACCCCCTCCTGAACAATCTGAGGTTCTGATGCCGCGGCATCCACTAAATCTTTAGCCTCTTTTAATCCTTTCTGAGTTATATCCCTAACCGCTTTGATAACTTCAATTTTCTTCTCCCCTATTGCGGTTAAAACTACATTAAACTCTGATTTTTCTTCAACTTCTTCTCCTCCAGCAGAAGCTCCTACCAGAGCAGCGGCAACCGGAGCCGCAGCTGAAACACCAAACTTCTTTTCTAAAATCTTAACCAATTCAGCTAAATTTAAAGTGTTCATTTCTTCAATTTCCTTAACAATATCCTTAAACTTCTTTGGAACTTTTATTTCTTTCTCTTCTTCAGCTAAAACTTTTTCTTCTTTCTCCTCTTTCTTTTCTTCTGGTTTTTCTTCTTTCTTTTGTTCAGTTTTCTTCTCTGAAGCTTGAGTCTTTTCTTCTTTGGCTTCTTCTTTTTTCTCTTCCTTTTCTTCAGTCATAGAACTCGACACTAATGCACTAATGAAACACCAATTACACTAATGGTTTAGTATCGTGTTATTATTTTTTTATTATGCTTAATATATAAACAAAATTTCTTATATTACCCTGTAAAACCTTGACAAAGTTAGAAATCGGAGCCGAAATGCTTCCAACGACCTTTGCGTAAAGCTCCTCTTTTGAAGGAATTTTGGCTAAAATATTAATTTCATCTACTGTCTTAAATTTATTCTCTACAAAACCTCCTAATATCTTTAAATTCTCGTTTTCTCGAGAAAAATTATAGGATATCTTAGCCGGTAAAACCTCGTCTTTAAACCCAAAAACTAAAGCTAACTGCCCTTCTAAACTTTTATCTTCAATTTCTATTTTCTTCTCCTTGAAAGCCATCTTAACTAAAGTTTTCTTGGCTACTATCAAAGAACAATCTGATTCCTTCAATCTTTCTCTAAGATCAAAAATATCATCCGCTTTTAAACCGGAATAATCAATCAAAATTAGGGCCTTTTGTTTTTCAAGGTTTTCTTTTAATTTATCTAAAGCTTTTTGTTTTTCTTCTTTTGTTTTAGCCATATTTAGCCATTAAAAATAGCTGTCACCATAGACAGCATAAAACTAACAAAATATAGTTTCAAATACCTCGATGGGATTTACTCTTTAAAATACCCATTGTCTACGGCTTTTTAATTATAGCCTATTTTACTTTTTTTGAAAAATATGTCAACCCCTATTCCTGAATACACATTAATCTCTGCAAACTACCACAGTATCTTGTCTGATAAGGAGTAAAGTAATTATCTGCCTGGCCTATTCCTAAAGCTCCGGAAGCCACAGCATCGGTAGACTCTCCCTGAAGAGTATAACAGGTTGGAAAAGTCGGTTTGGAATGCCCTATAGGAACAGGATAACCTTCTACATATTGTTCCCCTCTGGTCCAATTTTGACAAGTTGTAGTGAAGGTATATTTCTCAGCCAAGGGAGTATAGGGATCTGCTATTACGGAAGCTATACTTTCACAATTTTTCTTGCTTTTGGTTGAAACCCTGCCAAGCCAAACCTCGCCAAATTTCTGAAAAAATGCATCTCTAAACTTTCCTCTGTTTATAACTATTGGAGAGGAGAATTTCTTTGAAAACTCCGTAAAATCCTTTCCTAATATCCTATGACAAGTAGCTCCTCTCAACAACTCAGCTTCAGCTTGAGCATCAACAAAAGTACCCTCAAGCCCTCTTTCTGTATCTTCTAATCTCTGAACAGCAGTTTCCTGATCACTATCTCCTCCAATAAAAGCTATCCAGCTACCTTCATAACCAAGATCCTCTGCTGTTTTTTGGCACTTCTCATTAGCTCCCGTTAACCCTCCAAGATCTCCTTTGTATTTATCCTCCGTAATAAAAACTTTTCTTAAATCAGGATAATCGCTGGGAAGATAGGGCCATTCATTTTGAAGAGAAATACTATCACAGGTGGCAAACTCCGGAAAAACTACAGCAAAAGCCCCATCTGAATAATCAATGATATTGCCTTCCTGCCAGGGATACTCAAAGATTGCAATCCAATAATCGTCTCTATAATCCTGACCCGGATGAATCTCCCAATCATATTCCTCATTCTCGGCCACTATATTCTTAGCAATCCATTTTGGTTCTGTCCCCTTGAATAAAACAATTCCTACTTTATCTACTCCTTGAGAATCCCATTTGATTTTATAACTCTCCCCTATCCTCCATTCTTCTCTCCCATTAGGAGATATCAAATCAATATCTTTCGTAAAGTGGGCGTAAAACAAATAAAAAATAAAACCAAAAGCTATTAAAACTGCGGCTATTATAATATATAATAAATTTCTTTCTATAGTGAATTTTTCGACAAAAGAAGTTTTATTGTCCATTTTATTTTTTTAAATTTATTCTAATAAACAAGGAGGATCAATTTTTTTCTCCAAATTATCCCGGATATTTTTGTTTTCCATAACTCCATAGCTTTCCATAGGAGTCCACAAAACAGCAAAATATAATTCTCTGCTACAATTTTCAAACCAACAGTTTCTTTCCCCTAACTCCGAAATTTTCATACCGCCGCCTGCTCCTAAATATATTGTATCATAATTTTCATCTCCTGGGCATAAAACAGCATAAACACATTTTCTTGGTATAAAATCAACATCGCTTAAAGGATAAGGACCTCTAAAATAATACCCTTCAATATTAATAAAATCTGGAGCAGAGGGAAAATCAACAGAAGGAGAAGCAGGAAACTCCCCTCTTTCTATCCTGGCTTCTGAAGTGTACCATCTTTGAAGAAGATAATTAACAAGATAAAAAACTAAAGTTATTGAAAGAACTATAAAAAAAAGAATAAAAGCTCTCAATAAAAGCTTTCTTCCTTTTTCTAATTTTTCCAATCTTCCTTTAGCTCTTAACAAAGTAATCCCTGCCCACAAAAATAAGATAAAGCTAATAAGAAAAAAGAAGGCAAAAACAATAGCAGGAAGATTTGAGATAATATCAAAAGATTGAGTCATTTTAATTTTTCTATTATTTTTTGAGCAAACTCCTTAGCGGCTTGAGGTCCTGAAGCCGTAACAATATTTCCATCTACAACAACAGAATCAGCTAAATATTCTGCCCCGGACTCTTTCAATATCTTGATTGCGGATTTATCCATTGCAGAACTCCAAACAGTAGATTTTTTACCTTTCAAAACTCCGGCTTTGGCTAAAATTACCGGAGCTATACAAATTGCCCCTAAAACCTTATTTGCCCTCACCGTTTCTCTGGCAATTCGGTGACAGATTTCATCTTCAATATAATTTGCAGCTCCCGGTCCTCCGATAAATAAAACTGCCTCATAATCCGCCACTTTAAGGTCTTCTAATAAAAGATTAACTTCTGCCTCACCCCCAAGTTTTCCAATTGCTTTTCCTAAAGAAGTGCTGGCAGTTGTAATAACAGCTTCGGCAGACTCTAAAGTCTGCTTTGGAATAAAATATTCCTCGTCCCGAAAATCCCTGAAAGCTATGACTAAAGCTATCTTCTTTTTCCCCAGCTTTTCTATCATTAATTAATTGTAGCAGTTTATTAAAAAACAACAAAACTTTACTTTAAATATTCTTGTTTAGCAACATTATGCTCTTCCAAGGTTTTGCTGAAGATTGTTTCTCCTTCGGGTGTAGAGAGATAGTACCAGTATTCGCTGTCTTGGGGATAGATTGCAGCTATTATACTTTCCAAGCCGGGATTTGAAATAGGACCTAAAGGCAATCCTTTGTATTTATAAGTATTAAAAGGTGAATCAATTTGGGTCTCTTTTCTCGAAATTTTGCTGCTCTTTTTACCTGTAAGATAAATAATGGTGGCGTCCACCTGAAGAGGGATTTTATTTTCTAATCTTTTCCAAAGAATACCTGAAACAATTTTTTTATCTTCTAAGGTTTGAACTTCTTTTTCCAATAAAGAAGCCATAGTTATAATTTCAAAAATAGATTTTCCCTGTTTTTTAATTTCTTCTCTTAAATCAGAAGAAAGTTTTTTGTCAAAATTACTCAACATCTTTCCAACAATTTCCTCCAAACTAACTTTCTGGTGAATTTCATAAGTATCAGGAAAAAGATAACCTTCCAGTCCTACTTTGTCAGATTTATCTTTAAGAAAATCAAATTTTTCGCTCTTCCAAATTTCACTTTGGGAAACTTTGGAAAGTTCTTCTGATGTGGCGATCCCTTTTTCTTCAAAATACTTTCCAATATCTTTTAAGTTCCATCCTTCAATTATAGTAATTTCCTCTTTTACAACATCTCCCGAAACAAATTTACCCACCATATCAGGAATATTCATAGTTTTGGAAAGTAAATATTTCCCAGCTTTAAGTTTATTGCTTACTTCCTTTATCAAAACATAAAATCTAAAAAGAGAACTCCATCTAATCAACCCCTCTTCTTTCAATTTAATAGAAATCTCTTTAGCTCCCTCTCCTTTTTCAACTAAAAACTCTACATTTTTTGTAGAATTTTTCTCAACAGGTAAATAAATTCCTGTTCCAAAGAAAGCTACAATAAACAAAATTATTATTAAAATAATAGCTGCAATCTGTTTCATTTTTCAATCAGA
>CAZFHD010000007.1:5360-15466 GCA_964518455.1 uncultured Candidatus Saccharibacteria bacterium
TACCCGGTTAAATGCCCCGCTACGGCGGGGCAATCCTGCCCCGCGAGCGGGGCAGGATTATTTAACTGGGTGAATTAGAGGAACAAAAGCAAATCCCGGATGTTCTTCTTCTTTAAACTTGTCTTCTGATTGTTTTTCCAAAACAAATATAGAAGACCCAACAGGAGTTACTATCCTTCCTCCTACTTTTAATTGTTCTTTCCAAGCTTTGGGAATTTCCTCCTGTACGGCAGCTGAAACCAATATCCTGTCAAAAGGAGCTTCTTTGATATATCCCTTGGCGCCATCTCCCAAAATAAACTGAGCTATTCCTTTTTTAATAAAATTATACTTGGAAACATTTTTTTCTCCAAACTCTTTCAATTCTGGAACAACCTCCATAGCTGTCACCTTGCCTTCTTCCCCTACAATATAAGACAGAAGAGCTGTGGTCCAGCCGGAACCAGAGCCAATATCTAAAACATTGTCCCCGGGTTTAGATTCAAGCTCTTCTAACATAAAAGCTACTACCAGGGGTTGGGAAATTGTTTGTCCCTGTCCTATAGGCAAAGCTTCGTTAATTTCCGCCTGATCTCTCATCTCTTCGGGCATAAAATCAGCTCTTTTAATCTCTCTAAAAGCTTTAATTATTCTTTCTGTTTTAAGCCATCCTTCTTCAATTAAAGAATTAATCAAATTCACTGTTTTAAGGAAAGATGTTTTAATTTAAATTTTAATTTTTGAGCAAGGCTTAATCGGTCAAAGAACAAAATCCCATCTAAGTGGTCAATCTCATGCTGAAAAACTCTAGCTGAAAGTCCTTTGGCTTTTATTTTTATTTTCTTCCCTTCAATATTTAATCCTTCAATTTCTACTTCTTTAGCTCTTTTTATTTTTAAATAAATGCCGGGGAAACTTAAACAACCCTCTTCCCCTATTTCTGTTTCAGGACCTTTTTTCAAAATCTTAGGATTAACTAAAGCTAAAATTCGCTGACCCTTAAAATCAGCTTGAACAACGATTATTCTTCTTGCTAGCCCAACCTGAGGAGCTGATAAGCCAACTCCCTGGTTTTTCTCCATGGTCTGAGCTATATCAACAATAAGTTTTTTTATCTTTTTATCAATTTTCTTTATCTCTTTGCACTTTTCTCTCAAAACTGGCTCGTTGAATTTTTTAATCTCGAGAATAGCCATATAATTCATAATATATTATCTCCCTGCTTTTTTCAATGCGTTCAAATTCCATAAAAAAGAAAAAGGGCTTAGAAAAGCCCTTCAAAGAACTATTTGGTGAGAGGAAGAATAAAAGCGAGGTCCTACGCCTCTGAAGAAGTGCGATTAAAAATCGCCGAAAGAAACCCCGGGGTCAACTCACCCTGTAGCAGATTTCCACTTCTTCCTCTTATTCTTCCCCCACCAAAGAAAGGAACTGCTTTCACTTTATCATAAAAAAAAAGAATTGCAAATAACATCCGACTCTAAAAACAAACACAGAGTCCAAAAAGGACTCTATGTTTGTTTGCGGGGGTACCAGGACTCGAATGAGTTGCCCGAAGGCATTGCCGCCTCGCTCTGCTCGGCGCAATTCGGGAACGCAGGTTCTCGCTACAGTTGCTCTAAAAACAAACATAGAGTCCAAAAAGGACTCTATATTTATTTGCGGGGGTACCAGGACTCGAACCTGGAAAATGGGTTTTGGAAACCCACAGTTTTCCAATTAGCTTATACCCCCAATAATCTACTTCTTCACCTCTTTATGTACCGTATGTTTCCTGCACCATTTGCAGAATTTTTTCAAATCAATGCACGGGTTTATACGACAATTCCGTTTGAGATTATTTATTTTTTTGATTTTAAGAACTTCGGTTTTTTAATGTTTTCCAATATTCTGGATGACGGATACGGTTGTTGATTGTCTTATTATTTTCGCTAATTCTTACTAAATGATTATTATCTTCTTTTTTGTTATTCTGACGAATAAGTTCAACTACATCTTTTTGGCTAAACAAAGATGGTTTATTCTTACCAATTTTATCTTCAATTATTGGTAAAAAGTCTTTATTAATCTCGTATCCAATCGAATTCCTTTTTAATTTTCGTGCTACTTTTGAAGTGGTTCCACTTCCCAGAAATGGGTCAAGAACTGTTTCACCAACAAAACTAAACATTTTTATAAGTCGTCGTGGTAACTCATCTGGGAACATAGCAATGTGTTTATCTTGTTTGCAACCAGCAAAATTCCAATGCCCTGTAAAATATTTTCTCCATTCTTCGTTTGATATTTTAGATTCTTCTTTAATTTCTTTACTTATTTTATTCGGATCTCGACCTAACTTTTTAAATAATAATATAAATTCATAATCAATCTCAATGAGTCCGTTTCTGGGATAAGGGAAAGAGCCCATTACCGAAGCTCCACCCGTAGTATTCATCGTGGTCTTTTTCTGCCAAATTATCGCACCCATATAATCAAATCCGATTGATTCACAAAATCTAATAATTTCCTCTCGTATAGGTATAATCTTATATCTCCCATAAGTTACCGCTCTGGTGAATTGGTCACCTATATTAACACATAATCTACAGCCGGGATATAAAACCCTATAACATTCCGACCAAATTTTATTTAAATTTTCAATATATTCTTCGTAAGTATCATTAAAACCAATCTGGTTTGAATCTCCATAATCTTTGAGTTGCCAATAGGGCGGTGAGGTAATAGAAAGATGAACTGATTCGCTCTTTACTTCAGCCATATTTCGTGAATCTCCTATAATAATTTTGTGTGCGGTAGCCATATTATTTATTTTAACACGTTATCTGCATCAATTTCTAGGCCAGATTTAGTTTTGTTATAAAAGATAATTTTGGCTTTAATTTCTTCCCTTAGGGCATCTTTAGTTTTATAAGTTATGGGCTTTATAGATACTGGAATATCGCCGATGAATCCATCAACGCCTTGCGATTCTTCTTTTGGTTCAGCAAGTCTGTAATTGGTATTCCTAATAGAAGCAACTTTCTTTAAGATCGCTTCCTGAAACCTTAAGCCAACGAAAGTTTTTTCTAAGACCAAATCTTCAACCCATTTTTTAATCATTAATTTATCAATTGACTTTATTGCTTCCTTTAAATTATTCATCATTTCATTAATTCTCTCTGTAGCATTTTCAATCGCATTGGGATATTTTGAAAGATACCATTTCTTCCACCCTTCGTAAGTTCTTTCCGGGCATTCTTTAATAAGCTCTGTAAGTTGTCCAACAACACGAGGTCTTGTACCTTGAGCATTTTGATTAGCTAAATTTATCAACTGCGTTGTATATAATGGAAAGTCTTTAACCTCGCCAATTAGCTCTTTTACTAACTCTTCATTTTTAATTTTAATTAACATACTCTTTAACTACAAATTTTCTAATGACGGTTTTGTTAAATTTATAGGTTTCGCACCGGCAATGTGCATTGGCTCTCTTATGTCTAAATTCTGAACGGTCTTGGACTTGGTACGAAAAGCAATAGTCATCACCCCAATAACCCTATTAGTTTCAGTATTGATAAGAGGACATCCACTATTGCCCGGGTTACTTATAGCATCAACTATTAACCAATTTCTTTTATGACTCGGGTCAACTCCATCTCTTTTTATGTTACTAATAATCCCTTTATTTACCACTAAAGTAACCCCGAATCCTTCATTCATCAGCTGGGCGGCGTAAGGAAAACCAATAAAGTAAACTTCTTGGCCTATTTCAACTTTTTCAGAATCCCCTAAATCCAATTTCTTTAAAAGAGTTCCTTTGTATTCTTCCAACTGGAGTATTGCTATATCATTTTTATCATCTTTGCTAATTAATTTAATCGGCATCCATTTATAACGCTCTAAATTATTTTCTATCTCTTTTACCATCACATTTGCTTTTAAATTATTTATTTGCTCGCTCTTAAGTTGGTTATAAAGATGAGCCGCACTAAGAATCCTGCCATCATCAGAAATAGCAAAACCGCTTCCTATTATTGTTATTTGTTGAGGATTTGGATTAAAACCAATGGCAACAATTGAATTTTTAACTTCTTTAATTTTTTTGGTTAAATTTGAAAACATTTTTTAATTCTTCTTTATTAGTAATAGAAAGAAATTTGCATAACCTTTCTATTTTATTAATTAATTTACGTTCTTTTACCGTTTTCTTGTAGGACATATAATTACCGGGCAATCTTTCCTTTTTGTGCATAATCGAAGCTTCGCTATTAGTAAGAGTTCCTAATTTTTCGGCAACTAGGAGCTTCTCAACCGAAGACCACATATCGTCAGTTTTTGTAATGGTTGATACTCTATCTCGAAAGACATCTTTATCTCCGCAAGAAATCACTTTTGGCGTAGAGGTTTCAGTAGAATTTTCATATTGACTCTCGGTCTCTATTTCTATTATATTATCTTCTGCTCCAATTACTGTTACAATATCGCTCCTTATATCTTCTATGTTTCTTACAAAAGAGGCTGAGATAGAGGAATGGTCGGGCTCGAGAACTATTTTCTTTTTTCTGTTTAATATATCCATTATTTTTTCACCTCTTTATGTACCGTATGCTTCCTGCACCATTTGCAGAATTTTTTCAATTTTAACTTCTCCTCACCCATTTTCTTTGATTTGTGAGTAAAGTAATTTATCCTTTTGCAAACTTCGCATCGAAGTTTTGTAAATGGTCTTTTCTTCTTTGCCATAATTTTTAATATTTTTTGTTATGAGCCAAGGACGAGATTTGAACTCGTGACCTTCCCCTTACCATGGGGATGCTCTGCCAACTGAGCTACCTTGGCAAATAATGTGGGCAGGGAGGGAAGTGTTGCCCGAAGGACATTGCCTCCTCGCTTCGCTCGTCGCAATTCGGTAGGCTTTACTTCCGCTCCCTAATTAAACTTTAAATACCAAAGGGTATTAAAGTTTTATGTGGGCAGGGAGGGATTTGCACCCCCGTAGGTCAGAGACCGCTTGATTTACAGTCAAGTGCCTTTGTCTGCTCAGCCACCTGCCCAATATCTTTAATAGTTTACCATAAAAATCGCTATTTTTCAATAATTATAAGCGAGGGAAAAGAAGAAAAATTTACTTTTCTTTTTCGACCGAGTGCCGCAATTATATAGTATAATTACTCTATAATTTTTTTGTGTTTCTCTCGCCACTCTTCAATCTTTTTATGATTGCCAGACAAGAGAACCTTGGGCACCCGCCAATATTTATTTTTTTTGGCTCCCGCCTTCGCCCCTCGGGCTTCGGCGGGCACAGCAAAAACTTCAGGTCTTGTATATTGAGGGTATTCTGTAAATCCTTTAGATTTAGTAATTCTCTCTTTTAATAATTGGGGCTTCCCTATCACGCCGGGAATTAATATGGAAACTGTCTCCACTACTACCATAGCGGGCAGTTCTCCCCCCATTAAAACATAATCCCCTATAGATAATTCCACATCAGCTATATTCTTTGCCACCCTTTCATCTATTCCCTCGTATCTTCCGCAAATCAAAATCAGCTGGTCCAGTTTTGAAAACTGAGTAGCTATTTTTTGATTGAATTTTTTGCCCCGCGGACTAAAAAGAACAACTTTTGACTTTTGACTTTTGACTTTTGACTTCTTCAAAGTCATCGCAGCTCTGAAGATTGGTTTCACCTTCATTACCATGCCTAATCCTCCTCCAAAAGGACGACCATCTACACTTTTGTGCTTGTCTTCTGTCCAATCTCTTAAGTCGTGGATATTAATATCAATTAATCCTTTTTTTTGAGCTTGACCAATCAAACTTTCTAAAAAATAGGGCTTGAAAATCTTTGGAAAAATTGTAACTATATCAAATTTCATAATACTTATATTCGTGTGTGCCTATTCGTTAAGGCTATTCGTATACAAACAAACGATGCTACCTTATTATGGTAGCACCGCCTGATTTCTAAGTAAACCCTCACGACCAAACAAGCTTATTTCAATACTCTGGGCGAAGCCCAAAGGTTGTTATGGTGTGAGGGTAAACGCTATTGGACGCGCATTATATCTTCAAGTCTTCCAAACTTTCGTCAGAAGATCTTGAAGGAGTTCCCTTCCTTTCTTGAGAAACTTTTCTGCCACCTTCCGGTTCTTCAATCTTTAGATTAACTCTGGCATGATTTTTAAGTCCAATAATTCTAACCAGAGTTCTAATAGCCCTAGCAGTAGAACCTTGACGACCAATAATCTGACCCATATCTTCGGGGTTTACTTTAAGAGTAAGCAAAACACCCATTTCATCAACTTTTCTGTCAACTTTAACATCGTCAGGATTGTCAACCAAGGTCTTAACTACATACTCAAGAAATTCCTTGTCATTTTCTTCCTTAGCCATAAAATCGTTAGTTCAATCTTTATATTAAGCCCTTAAATAACCGACCTTTCTCGCTAATTCTCTATCTTTCTGAGAGAATCTTAAAGGCACACTTTCGGTGTGTAGCGAGTCCAATTACATTATTCATTATATTTAAAAGAAAAAGATTTGTCAACCCTCACACCATAATAAGCTTTGGGCTACGCCCAGATAATATTAAATTAAGCTTGTTTGGTCGTGAGGATCAACCCTTCTTAGGTTCTTCTTCCTTCCCTTTTTTTTCAGTTTTTTCTTCTTCTTTTTGATCTTCCTGAGAAGGTTTCACTTTTGCCTTTTTTTCTTCTGGTTTTTTCTCTTTTTTCTCTTCCACCTTCTCTTCTTTTTTCTTTTCTCCCTCAACTTTTTCCACTTTTTCTTTCGGAGCTTCCTCTTTTTCAGCTTCCTCTTTTTTGGCTTCTCCTCCGGGCTTTTCTTCGGTTTCAGCTTTTTCTGCTTCTTCCTTTGAGGTCTTATCAACTTCTCCCTCTTTAGCTTGAGTTTCCTTTTCTTTAACTTTCTTTTTCTTATGAACTGGAATCTTAGCTCCTATAAGAATGCCTTCTCTGACTAACAAATTATATACAGCAGAAGAAGGTTTAGCTCCTTGAGATAACCATTTTTGAATCTTTTCTTTGTCTAAGTTTTTATCTTTAGTCAAAGGATTCCAATATCCAACCTCATCAACAAACCTTCCTCCTTGAGGGGGATTCTTTTTATCCGTAACTACTATCTTAAAAGAAGGCTGTTTCTTCTTTCCTACTCTAAAAAATCTTATTACTAACATAGTAATTTAAATCCAAATATCAAAATCCAAATGACAAATCAATGACTAAAATTCAAAATCCAAAAAATTATTATTTTAACATTTGGACTTTGGATTTCATTTGACATTTGAGCTTTGACATTTGACATTTTTTACTAATCACCAACCTTTAGTTTCAAGCGCTTTTTTAGCAGCTTCTTCTTCTGCCTCTTGTTTTGACATACCCTCACCTTCAGCTATCAATTTTTTCCCAAGGTAAACTCCAACTAGAAACCTCTTCTTGTGATCCGGACCCCATTCTTTCAAAATATTATAGCTTGGAGTAATCCCCGTCTTTTCCTGAGCTTCCTCTTGAAAAAGAGATTTAGACCCTTTAGATAACCCAGCTTCAATAATATAAGGTAATTCTTTTACTAAGTGCTTTTCAAGAAAATCTTTACATGGCTTTATCTCTTGGTCAAGATACAAGCTTCCAATAAAGGCTTCAAAGGTATTAGCTAAAATATATTGACGAGATTTACCTCTTCCTTTAGCTTCACCCTGAGAAAGCAAAAGAAAATCATTAAAACCTAATTCCTCGGCAATTTTAGCCAGCATTTTAGAATTAACTAAAGCTGCTCGCCAGCTAGTTAATTTTCCTTCAGGATCTTTTGGATATTTCTTAAAAAGATATCCTGTTACTGCCTGCTCAATAACTGCATCTCCTAAAAACTCTAATCTTTCATTATGACCAAGTTCAAAATCAGGATTCTCGTTTAAATAAGAACGATGAACAAAAGCCTGGATAAGCAGTTTTTTATCTTTAAACTTTATTCCTAATTTTTTCTCTAATTTAGAAAAATCTTTCATTGTTTCTCTATTTCTTTAAATACTGTTCCTAAAACTCCGTTAATAAATTTGCCAGAGTTCTCTCCTCCAAAACTTTTAGCTAATTCAATAGCTTCATTAATTGCCACTTTGGGAGGAACTTCATCTTTGTTTTCATACAATAACTCATACAAGCCAATCCTCAAAACATTTCTATCTACAATAGTAATCTGATCTAAGGGCCATTCAGGAGCTGCTTTTTCAATTACTTTATCTATATCTTCAAGATTAGAAACAACCCCGTTAATCAATTGCCAAACAAAAGTTTTATCTTCAAGACCAGGACCGAATTCTTTAAGATTTTTTTCTACAATTGCCTCTAATTTATCGGGTTTTTTACCATAAAAATCCCATTCATAAAGACTTTGCATTGCTATAGAACGTGATAAATGTCTTGAAGCCATAATAAATAAGAATTATGAATTAAGAATTATGAGTTAAGAATTTTTAAAAACAGCTCATATTCATGATTCATGATTCACGATTCATGATTCTACTTTCGTGATAATTCTTCCATACTTAAGGTCTTCCCCTCCTTTTCTTCTTCCCCTTTCTCAGTTATCTCTTTTTCTTTCTTTTTTCTTTCCTTCTTACCAAGTTTTTTCATAACATCAATCACCTCGCCACCCTTATAATATCCGCAATTTAAACAAACAGTATGAGGTCTCACTTTTTTGCCGCATTTTGGACAAACAGTTAAAACAGGACGCTTTAAATAAATATGCATCCTTCTTTGGTTTCTTCTTGATTTAGTTTTTCTTTGCTTTGGTACTGCCATGTTCATTTCATTCAACTTAAAAGTCAAAAATTAAAAGTTAAAAGTTTATCCTACAGGATAACAAATTTTTTAAATTCTTGCAACCAATTTAAACCCTCACACCATAATGAGGGCTGGCTTTGCCAAATTTACCGCCTTCGGCGGTTTGCCCTCGTTTGGTCGTGAGGGTAAAGGTTTTTCTATGAATCTTGCAAATCCCACACTTTTTAATATTTCTCCTGTGTAATTCTGTTCCGTATCCTTTGTGTTTGTCAAAACCATAGTTGGAATATTTTTTATGATATCTTAACATCATTCTGTCTCTACTAACCTTAGCTACAACAGAAGCTAAAGCGCAGGAGAAAACTTTTTCATCTCCTTTTATAATTGATTTTTGAGGAATATCTAAATCTAAGCCAAAATTTCCATCAATTAGCAAAAAATCCACCCGTGCTAAAATCCTACGATCGTAGGGTTTTTGCACCAACCCCTTACTCTTTTTGTTTTCTTTACTAAATTTTTTCTCTAAATTTCTTACGGCTCTCTTCATAGCCAGCTTTGTCGCTTCTAAGATATTAATTCTGTCTATTACTTTTTCTGAAACTCTGCCTATCCCCCATCCTATTTGAGGATTATCTTTAATTATCTCAAAAATCTCTTCTCTTTTTTTAGGATTTAGTTTTTTTGAATCTTTAATTTCTAAAAATCGAAAACCAGAGACCGGAAATTGTCGTGTAATGACAGCGGCGGCAACAACCGGTCCGGCAAGCGGTCCGCGTCCACTTTCATCTAATCCTATTACTCTTTTGTATCCTTCCCTCCACAACTTTTTTTCTTCTCTAAAATTAGGATAATACATTATCTCATTTTAACACACCTATAATCCAATCTAAACTAAACTTGATTTCTCTATTTCTAAAAGGTAAAATGTAGCAATATGAAGTTTACCCATCTACATGTCCACTCACATTATTCTTTGTTAGACGGTCTGCCAAAGATTGACGAGCTTTTAGATTATGTAAAAGAATTAGGAATGGATTCTGTGGCTATAACCGACCATGGAGTTTTATACGGAGCTGTTGAGTTTTACAAAAAAGCAAAACAAAAAGGAATAAAACCTATTATTGGTTGTGAGATATACACCGCTTTTGAAAAAATGGAGCAAAAAAGACCGAATATAGACAATAAAAGGTATCATCTGGTCTTACTAGTAAAAAACGAGAAAGGTTATAAAAACTTAGTTAAATTAGTAACTAAAGCTCATCTTGAGGGTTTTTATTACAAGCCAAGGGTAGATGACAGACTCTTAGCAAAACATTCAGAGGGACTAATTGCAATGACAGCCTGCCT
>CAZFHD010000008.1:0-13911 GCA_964518455.1 uncultured Candidatus Saccharibacteria bacterium
TGGTATTTTCTTTTAGCCATAATTTACTTTTTCTTCTTTTTATTCTATGATAAAATTGTATGAAAATAAAGACCGAGGAAGCTTTATCTCGCTGGGTAGACAAAATCTATCCCTCTAAAAATGAATTTTTAAAAACCTTTAAAGAAAAAAAGCTTGTTTTTTATCATGGCATAGACCCTACAGCATCTGATTTGCATTTGGGTCACTCGACAAATATTTTGCTTCTCAAAAAATTTCAAGACTTGGGACATAAGATAATTCTTTTAGTGGGTGATTTTACAGCTCAAATAGGAGACCCTACAGGAAAATCTTCTGTTAGGAAACCTTTGACGAAAAAAGAAGTTCTCAAAAACTGTAAAACATATAAAGAACAAGTTGGAAAAATTTTGGATTTGAAAAGCAAGAAAAATCCTGTTGAGTTCAAATTTAACAGTAAATGGTATGAGAAAATGGATATGGCGGATACAATAAAACTCTTGGCAAGTTATACTCAGGGGAAAATGATAAAAAGAAAAATGTTTCAAAAAAGGTTGAAACAAGGTCAAGAAATATATTTACATGAATTTTTATACCCCCTTTTGCAAGGATATGACTCTGTAGAAATGAATGTCGATGCAGAGGTGGGAGGGACAGACCAAACTTTTAATATGTTGGTGGGCAGAGAACTTCTTAAGAAATATAAGGGGAAAAATAAATTTGTGATTACAACCCCCTTGCTTGAAAATCCTAAAACGGGGGAAAAGTTGATGTCAAAAAGCGAGGGAGGTTATATTTCTTTACAGGATAATTCAGATCAAATGTATGGTAAAATTATGGCTTTACCAGACGAAGTAATAATTCCTTGTTTTCGGTATTGTACAGAAGTTTCTCTTAATAAAGTAAAAAAAATATCTAATCCCAGAGACAAGAAAACTAAACTGGCTAAAGAAGTTGTTAAGATATACCACGGAGAGAAAGAAGCTGAAAAAGCTGGGAAAGAATTTAATAGAGTTTTTAAAGAAAAAAAATTACCCGAAAAGATTCCAGAAATCAAGATAAAAGAGAAAAGCGTTCCTATTTTGGATTTATTAGTTAAAGCTAAATTAGCTTCCTCGAAATCAGAGGCAAAAAGATTAATTTTACAAAAAGGAGTAAAGATAAATAATAAAGTTCAAAAAGATTGGAAAAAAGAAATAGAAATAAAAAAAGGAATAATAATTCAGGTAGGTAAAAGAAGATTTGTTAAAATCAGATAATTTAAAAAAAACAGAGGGGGGTTCCTCTGTTTTTGATTTTTTAGAAGAAATTGGAAGTTTGTTTTAACGAAAGCTCTTGTAGGCCCTCGCTAAGCCTTTTTGCTTCCTCTGGCAGTTTCCGAAAACGCACACTGCGAAACTGTATCGCAGAACTCCAGGCATGTAAAGTCAAGAATTTAATATCAGGTACCGACCATCCCGGGGGATGGAGCGGAGCGATTGGTCCCTGCCACTGATTATTTTTTTTGCCGTCCAGAATTACATTAATTTCAACCTGCTTATTATGGAGTTTAACTCTGATATCCAGGCAATATTCCTGATTATTGATGAGCTTTCCTGGGTGAACCCATTTTCCTCCTCTAAACCCTTCTTTTTCACTAGCGTAAACTTTTTCAATTGCATGCCCCCATCCACCAAAGCCATCTAATACAACGCCGCACGCTGTAGAACCAACAGGGAGAAGGACTCCTAACTGATTCCCTTCGGTGCGTATGAAAACAATCTGTAGCTGATAATTTCCTTGGGGAGAAATTGGAATGGTGGCAAGACAGCTTCGCGATTCTTTCATAACGAACAGTTGATTACCCTGTCTCTTCCATTTTCCACGGGCTGCGTCTTTTGGCAATCTCACTAATTTCAGGCAATCAATCCACGATCCTGGTTTATCTGCTCGTTGTCCTGCAGTCCCGAGCTTTGTCAGAGCTCTTTCAATTTTATTCAGGGCCAGCATTGCAGTTGTTCTTGATAGGTTTTGTTCTGAATGAATATCAAGAAACCGTTCATAATAATCTTTAGCGCGCCAGAACATAGCGGATTTGCTTGAAGTTGTTCTGGTTTGGTTTGCTAAACCGGCATACCACTTTGCAAGTTCTAAGCAGGCTAATTCCGGAGCTTCATTAATAGGCTTAACCGCTCCGGAGACATACTTGCGCGTTGTTCTATCTAAGCTCTTATTAATGAATTTAAGGGCTTTGGCAGGTTCATCTAATTCTACCAAAAATAGCTGGACCAATTTTTTGAGCGCGTCAGGAGCATCAGGATTAGCAAGTAGTTTGTCTTTGAACTCGCTAATCTGTTTTTCTGTTGGCCGCCGTTTAAAAAGCGCGGTTAACTGGACTTGCAAGGAAGAGGCAGTGGTTGGCCTGATGCTTTTAGCTATATTTACAGCTTGCCTCATTGTTGTTATGGCCTCTTCTATATTTTCAGCGGAAGTTTGAGCATCAGTAAGCTCGGTAAGGGCTTGGATTAGCAGCTGGCCAGCTTTTGTTTTTGTCTTGCCGCGAGCTCTACGATATTCATTCTGGATTATATCCACACATTTTTGAAGACATTCAACCTTTTTGTCGGGCACTTTCTCGGTAAGCAATTCCATGGCAACTATAGCCGTAACATATCCTGTAGAATCCTTAGCAGCGAGCTCATAGACCTTTTCACAGAACACAGTGAAAAGCGCTGGTTGGTTAGTGATCTTTTGGGCAGATTTCAAGAGCTCAACAGCTAATTCTACATCGTCTGTTAATGCTGGCGTAGCTTCAACATCTTTTAGTTCTTGATTATATACTGATTGAAAACTATTCAATGCTTCATCAGGAGTTGCAGCAAGGGCTGCAATTGTTAAACCAAAAGTTAAAAAACTAGAGAAAAATCCTGACAACCAAACCTTAGAGTTTCTACTCATTTTCAATTCTCCTTTCTTTTCCCCATATTCACTTGTCAAAGCTGAGAATACTTTAGCAAGGAGTTCGGCTGAGGCTCACTCGAAGCCTTCAGCCTAAGCTATTCTCAGCAGCTAATTTTATTTTACAAATTTCTTTAATTTTGTCAACCCCAAAAATCAGAAGTCCGGGTCTCTAATTGAGGGTTTACTTTTTTTAGAAAATAACTATAATTCTTATTAAAAGGTAAACTTACCAAAAGATAAATTTTTTCGCTTAAATTTTATGAAAAAAATAGAAGAAGCTGAAGACTTTATCAATTTAGGAATAGCGCTTGATGATAAGAATAAAGTATTAATGATTAGACGGGTAGTAAAGGAAAAAGGGAAAGATGGTTCAGTTTTGGAGTGGGCTTTCCCAGGAGGTAAACAACGTTTGGATGAAACCCGGGAGGAGTGTGTTAAAAGAGAGATATTAGATGAAACTGGCTATGATGTTAGTTCAATTAAACAAATAGCTCTTAGAATGCATTCTCAATTTCCGGTAATGATTGTTTATCATCTCTGTAGATTAAATTTATCTAAACCGGTTGCTAAACCGAATGAGCCCCACGAAATAGCGGAAATTAAATGGGTCAGATTGGAAGATATCAAGAGTTTAATTACTACTACTCTTAATCCTGACGTAGCCCGAGAACTCGGTCTATCTTAAATTTATATAAAAAAGGAGCTAAGCTCCTTTTAGATATCAAGTGTTGAACGTTTAAAATTTCTAGGATAGTTTGATTTTTCTATTAGCTTTTATGATGTAACAAAGAGCTATCCCTAAAGCATCAGCTGCATCGTCCGTCAATTTTTTATTAGTGAACTTAGGAATTTTTTCTAAATCAAGTAGAACCTTAATCATTTTCTGGACCTGTTTTTTTTCTGCTCTTCCGTAGCCTGTTATTGTCATTTTTACTTCTAAGGGTGTAAATTCATAAACTGGGATTTTCTTTTTGGCGGCTGTTAGTAAAACTACGCCTTTAGCTTGGCTAACAGGTATAGCTGTCTTTAAATTTTTGAAAAAATAAAGACTTTCTACAGCCAAAACATCTGGTTTATATTTTCTAATTAGTTTGTTAAGCTCGTTGTTTATTTTTTTTAATCTTTCAGCTGGTACTAAATCAGGAGTTGTGGTAATACAACCGTAAGTCAAAGTTTTAATCTTTAACTTTTTATTTTTGCTTTTCTTTAGCACGGCAAATCCTGTCGTTGCCGTTCCTGGATCTATACCTGCGATGATCATAAAATAAGTTGTAAGTTATAAGTTTTAAGTTTTTAAATTAGAGTATATATCCTGAACTGCTTCGTTTTCATCTAATTGCTCAAAAAGCTTCCGGCAGGCCTCTTTTTGTTTTTCTTCCAGTTCCTGTGTTTCTTTTGCTACCCAGTCCAAGGAAGCAGATTCTATTTTGATTTGTTTTTGTTCTAATTTCTTTTTAACTTTATCTAATTTTTCGGGCTTGGTGTAAATATCAAGTAAGTCGTCGCGCCAGTAAATATCTTCTGCCCCTGCTTCAATTGCTTCTAATTCTAATTTTTCTTTATCTTTTAATTTTTCAATTTGTGATTCAGGGTCTATAATTACAGCTCCTTTTCTCTCAAAAAGCCATTTTACAGAACCCTCGCTGGCAAGTTTTCCGTTATTTTGACTTAAAATTCGTTTGATATCACCTAAAGCCCTATTTTTATTATCTGTAATTCCTTCAATAATAATAGCTATTCTTTCGGGACCGTAAGCTTCAAAAGTGGTAGATTCCAATTTTTGCCCTTCCAGTTCTCCAGTTCCTCTCTTAATGGCTCTTTCAATATTGTCTTTAGGCATATTGAAGCTTTTGGCTTGCTCTATAGCCATTCTTAGCTTTGAGTTTTTTTCCGGATCCTCTCCTTTTTCTTTGGCAGCTACTGTAATTAAACGACTAAGTTTGGAAAAGGCCTTGCTCCGTTTAGAATCGGTAATTTGTTTTTTATGTAAAATTGTTTTGGCGTGGGAATGTCCTGACATATTTTTATTATTTTAGTTTATTTGTCAGTTTAATTTTACCCCGTTAGAGATTACAGGGCAAGGTGTGTATACAAAGAGAGCAAATCTCTAACGGGGTTTACCCCGCAGCTTAAAATTTGTCTAATATAATTTTTTAAAGCAAATTTTGAAGCAAATAACCCAGAGGAAAAATTGTGGAAAAATAATTTACTGGGACATAGTTTCTAATTCTTTATTTTTTTTCAAATCTGGTATAATCTTAAGAAGTATGACTTCAATACTATTTTTTATTTTTGCTATTTTTTTAGGCATCCTACTTGTCTATTTATTAAAAATAGACCTTTTTATAGAAGAGAAATTGGCCTGGGGAACCGTCTTGGGGTCTTTGCTTTTAACTCTTTTAGTTTTTATTTCGGCTTTATTTTTTGGATTTACCAAATCAGTTATTTTTATCTCTTTTTTGTTAGCTTTTCTTGTTATTGGTCTAATTTCTTTAAAATATCGCCAAAATATTTCTAAAAAAATAATAAGCGACATCGGGCTGTTTAGAAAAAGATTAAAAAGCAAAAAGCTGATTCTGTTTTTGGTCGTGTTCTTTGCAGCTTTGTTATTCTTTGGGTTTTTATGGCCAAAAGTTTTCTATCAGAAAGACCAGGATATTTTTACTATTGCCATAGATGGGGTCTGGGGGGATTGGTCTGCCCACAGCACTTATGTTTCTCATTTTGCCTATTCTGATAGCATATCCTTGGAACATCCGCTCTTCGTTGGCAAAAAATTCTCCTATACTTTTATGGCAGACTTTCAGTCAGCTCTTTTAATGAAACTTGGTGAAAATATGATTCTTGCCATGGTTATTCCCGGCTTCATATTTTCTTTGGCGCTTGTTGTTTTGCTTTATTATTTTATTTTCCGGATTACAAAAAGGGCTAGTGTTGCTGCGTTGTCTATTTTTTTATATCTTTTTGGAGGGGGTCTTGGCTTTATTTATTTCTTTAAAGAAATAAATGGAATGGCTTTTCCAGAGATTATGAATTTTTTAAAGAGCTCCGATTTGGCCTACACTCATCTTTTTCAGCATAATATTCGCTTCTCTAACTTTATTCAGGCTCTTCTTTTGCCTCAAAGGGCCCTTACAATAGGGATGCCGTTGGCGATTCTTGTTTTGACCTATCTTTTGATTGCTTTGAGAAAAAAGAATAATTATAAGTTGCTTTTGTTTGCGGGAGCAACCACAGCCCTTCTACCTACTATTCATCTTCACTCTTTAATGGCTGTTTCGATCACAGCTTTCTTTTTAATAATTCTGCTATCAGAGGATAATGTAAAAAACATCATCAAAAGATTACTCTCTTTCTTCGGGCCGCTCTTTGCTTTAGGTTTCTGGCAAGTATTACTTTTGTTTCCCTTAGAAGGAGGTAATTTTAAATTTTATCTTGGCTGGATGGCAAGAGACGAAAACTTACTTGTTTTTTGGATAAAAAATCTTGGTTTATTTATTATCCTTTTGCCTTTTGCTTTCTTGGTATTAAAAAGACGTTTGAAAATAATTTATTTAGCTTTCTGCCCCCTATTTATTCTAACTAATTTGTTTATTTTCCAACCACATGATTATGACAATATTAAAATTACAACTTATTGGTTTTTGCTAACAGCAGTTGTTATCTCTGTACTTTTGGTGAAGTTATGGAAAAGGGATGTTTTAGCAAAAGTATTAGTTGTTATGCTTTTTCCTTTTCTTATTCTATCCTTTTGCTTGGATTTAGATCGTTTTTGTCCCAAACCAAGATATCGTTTATTTGCCAAAGAGGATATAAGAATTGCCGAGATAATAAGAGAGAAAACTTCTTCAGATTCTGTTTTTTTAACTTCTAACCAGCACAATCATTTCGTCCCCTGTTTGACCGGCAGGCAGATAGTAGCAGGTTATGGTGGCTGGCTTTGGACTTATGGGATTGATGCAGGACCTAGATATAAAGATGTCTCATTGATGTTTCAAGGAAAAGAAAAGGCAGAAGAGCTTCTTAAAAAATATAAGGTTGATTATGTGATAATTGGTCCTAGCGAAAAAAGTCATTTTAATGCTAATGAATCTTTTTATGATAAAAATTATCCATTATTTCTCCAGATGAACAATACTAAAATTTATAAAATAATCTTGAATTAACTGATGGCTAAAACCAATATCAGAAAATATTTCAAAGAGAAATTGTTATTTCATAAATTTGATTTATTGTATTTATTTATTTTTTGTGCTCTTCCATTTAGCGCAGTTACTCTTTATTTGGTTGATACTTTTCTTAGCATTATTATTAGCCTATTTATTATCTTTTTTGTCAATTTATTTATATTATGGCTTTTTCAACTTCATAAAACAACAAAAATTATAGCTCTTATTTTCAAATCAGGAGAAACTATATTTTCCTTATTAATTATTAAGGTTAAAGGGCTGTTTGATATTTTTTATATATTTGGAAATCTTGACACAGTGCCTGATATTATTTTTTCCTATAAGTTATTAGAAATATTTTTATATCTTGGCTTAATTATTTTTATAAGTTTTTTTTATTACTTTATTTCTTTAAAAATAAAGTTTCGCTTAACTTATAAAACAGCTATATTAATGGTTCTTGCTTTTGTTTTACTTCAAACGACCAATGGGAGTTATGTATTTTTTGACCAGTTTGCCTTTACTGGCCCGAAGATACCTAACTATTCAGCTATTTCTTATCCTACCATCAGCAAAAGCAAAAAAATAACATTTGATAAGGAGGATAATATAATACTTCTTCATTTAGAATCTTGGAACTCAAAAGTTGTAAATGGCGATGTTCTTATTGATGGAAAATTATATACAAAACCAATGGCGCCCGTTTATTTAGAATACAGTAAAAGAGGATTATATTTTCCTGAATTTTACGGCAATAGTATACAAACTATTAGAAGTCAAGAAAATACATTATGCGGAATTGCAAATAATATATCCCTTGGTTCCTATTCTTACAGAGGCGGAGAGTATCACTTTAAGTGCTTGCCCGAAATTTTCTCTGAAAACGGTTTTAAAACCTACTTTTTCAAAGGAGGAGACCTCAGCTTTCATAGGACTGATTATTTTATGGAAAAAATTGGGTTTGATGTAATATTGAATAAAAAAATAATGGAAAAAGAAGACGAAAGATATCTTCAAGGAAAATATATAGGATATAGAGATGATATATTCTATCAGAGGGTTTTTGAATTTTTGGAAAAAGAACCTCCTCAAAAAAAGTTTGTCTATGTTGCGGTCTCGTCTCTACTTCATTACCCTTGGGATAACTCTAAAGAATTAAGCTTTGTAAATGAGTATAAGAGCCCTAAAAATTTCTATGAGAAATTCTCAAATTGTTTGAAACAAGAAGATTACGCTCTTAAAAAGTTTTTTGAGTACTACAACAAGACCTTTCCAGAAAATACCCATCTTTTTATTTTCGGTGATACTTCTTGGCCTGTAGAAATTAACGAAAATAATATATACAGCCACATTCATGCCTTTGATGATAATTTTTTAACAACTTTACTTTATATCCCTCCCCAAAGAGATAATCTCAGCCCCCGTGTTATAAAAAGTAGATATGACCAGATAGGTTTATTCCATACAATTCTTGAATTATTTTCCAAGGATTATGAGTCAGATAAAAGTATCCCAGAAATAACCCCTAATGATTTTAATAAGAGCCCTCGCTTTATCAGATTAAACCAGCCCTTCTCTGATAAATCAGTAGCTATGGTCAAATATCCTGACAAATGGATATACAATCTTATAAATAATACTGTTATCTATTTTGACTTGGAAGAAGATAGATTTGAACAAAATCCCACGGAAATAGGAAAATTCGAAAACTTGGAAGAATTTTTTAATTACCTTATCAAACAATAACTATGATTTATCTCAAAAAGAATTGGCCGATTATTGTTTTATTGGTTTTCGCTTCTCTTTTTCATTTTTTGTTTTTGACTTCTCCATCAGAAGCTGTTTTTGATGAGGTTCATTTTGGTAAGTTTGTCAACTCTTATTTCAACCATCAATATTATTTTGATATTCATCCCCCCTTAGGAAAACTAATAATAACCGGAGCAGCTGATTTCTTGGGATATGACGGAACATCTGCTTTTTCTCAAATAGGGCAGGCAGTTAACGGAACAGATCTTTTCTCTCTTAGATTTTTGCCTGCTTTATTTGGAATATTATTAGTTTGGGTAATTTACAAACTTATTTTAGCTTTGGGATTATCAAAAAAAGCGGCTCTTTTTGGAGCTTTTTTAGTAGCTTTTGATAATGCTCTTTTAGTTCAATCTAAATTTATTTTAGTAGATATTTTCCTTTTAGTTTTTGGTTTTTCTTCTTTGTATTTTTTCTTTTTGTCTAAAAAATCATCAAAAAGAAAACTATTATATCTTCTTCTTTGCGCCCTATTTTCCGGTTTGGCTTTTAGTATTAAATGGACAGGCCTTTCTTTTTTAGGATTGATTCTTTTTTTCAGTTTAATTGATGTTGTTAAACAAAAAGAGAAACCTCTTTTAAAGTTTTCTATTTTAATTTTTATTCCTTTTTTGATTTATCTTTCCGTTTTTGCTATTCATTTTAAAATTCTGTACAAATCTGGATCAGGAGACGCTTTTATGAGCCCTGCTTTTCAAAAAACTCTTGTGGGAAGTAAGATTGAAGAGGACACAAGACCCGCTTCTTTTTGGCAGAAATTTATTGAATTGAATAAAGCTATGTATAGATATAACGCTGGGCTAAAAGCTGAACATTTTAATGGAAGCAAATGGTATCAGTGGTCCTTTATGGAAAGGCCTGTTTGGTATTGGGCAGGAGAAAAAGCTAATATCTATTTTTTGGGAAATTTTTTAATCTGGTGGCAGGTTTTAATTGGTTTTCTCACTACTTCTTTTCTTTTACTGAAAAAGAAAATCCGAAAAAAGATTAGTCCCTTAGTCTACTTTTTAGGTTTAGGTTTTTTAATTAATTTTCTCCCTTTTATTTTTATAGGAAGGGTTACTTTCTTATATCACTATTTACCTTCTTTAATTTTTGGGATTCTGATTTTAGTTTTAATCTATGATAGGATTTTAAATCTTTTTGATAAAAAAGCTTATTTATATTTTTTGTTAATCTTTATCTTTTTAAGTTTTTTGATTTTGAGTCCTTTAACTTATGGTTTTTCTCTTTCGGAGAATGTAATCCAAAACTATAATAATTTCTTTTTGGAAAAACTCATTCCTTTTTAAACTGTGGAAAACTTTTTTTGTTGATTTTGTTGGGAAGTGATATAATTTAGAAAGTAAAACAAAGGTAAGGTTGAGTTCAAATTTTGGTATAAAATGAAAAAAGAATTTCTAAAAGCATTTTTATTTAGCGGGTTGGTTTTACTTTGCCTGTTTTTAATAGTTAATTTTACTAGTGATTTTGAGTTAGAAAATCTAGTTTGGAAAACTAATATTGTTAGAGCCCAAGAATCGCCCACTCCAACGCCTACTCCCACTCCCACCCCCACCCCCACTCCCACTCCCACTCCCACCCCAACCCCTACTCCCACCCCTACCCCAACCCCAACTCCAACCCCCACACCAACCCCTACTCCCACCCCCACACCAACTCCAACTCCCACCCCCACACCAACCCCTACCCCCACTCCCACCCCGACACCCACTCCAACCCCAACTCCAGCTCCACCAGCCCAAACTTGTGATGAGTATTGCAAAAGTCAAACCTATCTAAGAGATGACAATGAGACGAGAAATTATCTAAGCGGAGTATGCGCTGGTCATGACCCATCGACTTTGGCAGAAGCAGGTTCGGGTCCTTCTAAAGAATATGCTCAAAACAAGACAAAAGAAAGAAATTCTCTTATTAATAGACTTTTAGCTTTTGTTGGGGGTTTATTTAAAAAGGAAAAACCACAGCAAAAAGAAGCAGAAGTTGTTGATTGTCCTGCGTATTATGATTCCGATAGTATTGAATTCAAAAGTTCTTTAATTACTCCAACTAACCCAAAAGCAGGAGATACTCTTTCTTTTAATATGACTGTCGTAAACGAGAATGACCATTCTATTTCTGATGGAATGATTTTTGTTAAAATTTATAGAAAGAAAGAGAAGACTGAATGGAGAGATAAAGGAGTGAATAACTTGGATTACTTAGTTGACCAATTTGTTGCAGTAGAAAACATTAATTTGTGGTCCAAGGAAAAAAAAGAAGTTAAGTTCAACTGGCTTATTCCCCAGGATGCAATTGATGGTGAGTATAGCGCTGATTTGTACTTTGCTACCTCAAAACAATTTCATTTAAGCGGCCTTAGTTTTTTCCCCAGAGCTTCTGGGGGTATTCTTTTATTTAATGTAAAAGGTAAAGAGAAAGGATTTTGGTTTGATAATAGTAATATTAAAATTAATGGTGTAAGAAGAATAGTTCCTGATTGGACCCCGGAAATAGAACAAGGTAAAGATGTTTTGATTTCTGTTCCTCTAAAAAATACCTTAGAAAAAGGAGAAGCAACTATTTCTTTAGATTTGCATTATTTAGATTTGATTAATAAAGAAAATAAATTGCCTAAATACCAAGAAACCAGAACAGTTTCGCTTGATTCTCCCGAACAATTATTGGAGTTTAAGTTTCCTGATTTAGGGGCCGGTCCTTATATTGCTGAAATTTCTGCCCAAGGAGAAAATCAAAAGTCAGTTTTAAATCAGAGGTTTGTAGTTAGAGGCAATAAGGGAAGTTTTGTTTTTTCTGGTTTGGAGCCGTTTCCAATCAACAAAGGAGATAAATTCACTCTCTTTGGCTGTTTTGTAAATGTTGGCAGTCTCTATTCTTCTTTTAACGGGGAAGTTAATTTAGAGTTAAAAGACAAGGAGACAGGTAAAGTTCTTGCCAAAATGGATTATACAGGAGTTATCGGTCCAGACAGAACTGGAATTAAACAAGAATTTGAAGCTCCCCAAAATAGCTCCAACCTATTGTTGATTTCTCAATTAAAAGACTGGCAAGGAAACTTAATAGAAGAGGTAAAGACAGAGTATAATGTTGATAATTTTTCTAAAAGAGAACTACCTGAAAAGGAAAAACTTCCTATTTTTAAAATTATTTCTATCATTCTTGGAATTTTAGCTTTATTAGGCGTTGCATTCGCTTTGGCAAAACAAAAAGTAAAGAGTTTCAAAGCAAAAGTTATTTTAATTATAATACTGGTAATATTTCTCCTTCTTCTGTTTTTTATCAATAACATTTGGGCCTATCAGCAAGCTGTATTTCGCTGTATAGGAGAGGATCAGAATTGTTGTCAGTGGTTTTATGACGAGTGGGGTACTAGTGAATGGTATGAATGGGAAGTAAGACTTGGTGTTACAATACCAGCCCCTCCCTCTCCAGAAATAAAGAAGGAATTTAGCGGTACTTTATTGTCACAAAACGCAAATGAACCCACTAACTTAAGCCCTGGGGACAGAATTACAGATAGTAGTCCTCCCTTTCCCCCTAATGCGACACCCTTTGAGCCTAGTAAAGCATATACTGGAAGCCCCGACATTATTTGGGTAGAAGATACCGGAGTTTATTATAATGCTTCAAATAGAATATGCGCTGATGGCAACCCTGATCAAGGTCAATGTCCTTCTTTCCTTGGAAAGTGGGAAGCCTATAGAGCTGTGCATGGGAATGATTCTTTTAGCTTTGTAGATTGGGCTAATCAGGCCTATAATAATCCTTACTTCCCGACAGGAGATTCAGCTATTGTTGCTGGCAAAGCAGTCTATCCTCTGGCATTTAATAGTGTTGGTTTTATCCCAATTTCTCTTGATTGGGAACTTACCTCAACCGGCAGAGCCGTTATTGGTGTACAGATTGTATGTGACAGGACAAAAACTATTAAAGTATCTGACTACACAAAGATGGTATGTACACTTGAGAATAGTAATACTGATCCTATAAAGTTTTGTTCAACGGACGACAATATTGTACCAGAGGAACCATCAGCTGAATGTCATATAAAAGGAACAGGGGAAGACGACCCAATAAGCGGTAATCCAACCCTGACTTCAGAATGTATTCCCAAACAAGGAGCAACAGGCACAGTTTCTATAACAATTAGTTATGATTACAGTTGCTATGCGTATCTTGATAAGGGAATTTTTGTTCATTGGACGATAGAAGATGATGGTAATGATTATATTGATATACTGGAATGTCATGAGTTGCATTTTCCGATGAAGTTAATGAATAGTAGTATAGATATAAATTCTGGGTTAGGGGGAACACAAGTAACAACATGGGAACGTAGTTGGGAGAATAAAGATGATTCGCAGAAATATTGTGAGGGAAACGGAGACTGTTGGTGTGAAAGAATAGACCCTAAAGAAGAAACAATTAATCTGTCTGATATGCATGAGGAACAAAAATATTATGTAGAATTAGTTGATTCTGAAGTTGATATAAGTGGAGCTTCTCCTGGTAATCTTGTGGGTACTACAGTAGAGATAAATAAGGTAGATTTGTCTAACAACGGCTGGCAGGCAACCTTTAGTTTAAGATATTCTAAAATGTTTCCTGGTTCAGAAGAAATACCGAGCTTTGTTAGTGATCTTGATCAAGTTTGTCAGAGTTTAGGAGCAAAAGGAGCAACTGGTACATCTTCTTGCGATGATACTGCTGTTGATGGATATGAGGGAACTTGTAGTTTTACTTGTCAGTATGATAGTAGTGTTAATACTGGTGGTTATACAGCTACTGATGTAAGAATTGAAAATGATGAAAAATTTGCAGAAACCGATATCCCCGTTAAAATTACCGAAAATAATCCTCCTGATGCTATAGATCTTTCGGCTGATAGTGTAGACTGCTGTTTTCATAATTCTGCTGGAGGTAGTTTTCAATGGTATTACGATGATTTAGATGATGACGCCCAAGGTCCTCCAGATCATGCTTATAAGCTTGAAGTTGCAGAAGATGAAAGATTTAA
>CAZFHD010000009.1:0-13606 GCA_964518455.1 uncultured Candidatus Saccharibacteria bacterium
CGGTGGTCCCGTATCATTCAGTAAAGTCAAAACCACGCTTTCCTCTTGAGAAAGCAGAGCTTTAAGCAAATGCAGAGCATCAATCTGCTGCTGACCGTTTCTTTGAGCAGAAGATTGAGCTATTAATATAGCTTTTTGAGCTTTATGAGTAAAATTTCCTCCTTGCATATTCATAGTATTATCCTTTGTAGCATAAAATTTTGCTAAAATCAACCCAAAAAAATAAAAAAGCCCCTCTTTACATTTAGAGAGGCTTTGTCTCCGGAGAGAGTATCATCCTGGAGACTTGTATCCCAGGAAGCTCTATTCCTGGAATTTCTTAGTTCACGAGAGAGGAAGAATGTCCAATAACAAATTGCATAATTCGTTCTTTGTCTTCTTCTGTAATCTGGGTAAAACGTAATCCTATCTTATAAAAATCACCTTCCAGACGGCACCAGTAGACCTTGGCTTTACAAGAAACAGGATCTATTTCGCCTGGAATATTGAAAATCAAATCAACCACTTTTTCTTTAGGCAAAGAATTTCTGCGAGCAAGACAAATCCCGTCAGAGGAAATGTTAATTACAGGACAGTCAGTGCCCTGCGACTTTACTTGGGCCACTACCGGAAGTTTACCTCTTCTCTGTATCCTTAGCATCCTACCCTCCTTTCTCAACCCCCCACCATTTTCTTTGGTGAAGGATCAAAGAACCAAAAAGAACATATCATAAAGTATAATCTTTTTCATCTTCTTGTCAACCCTCACACTATAACAGAAGTTATCCGCTCTTTTCTCCTAAAGTAACTTCAATAATTTTCTCTTTCTCGCCTCTTAAAATTTTAAGGGTTACCTTATCTCTGGGATTATATTTTGTAATAATCTTGGATAAAG
Organism: uncultured Candidatus Saccharibacteria bacterium; assembly: GCA_964518455.1. Taxonomy (GTDB): domain Bacteria; phylum Patescibacteriota; class Minisyncoccia; order Minisyncoccales; family GWA2-38-27; genus CAZDXV01. The sequence goes on from CAZFHD010000009.1 coordinate 875, forward strand.
AATTATCCTCTGTAATCCTTTCCCCCTTCAGCTCTAAAATTATATCCCCTTCTTCCAAACCCGCTTTATCTGCTGCAGAATCTAAAACAATAGCAGGATCTCCTTGTTCTCCCGAAACAATTAGGGCTCCATAATCTACGGGTAAATTTTCTTCTTCTTGAATTTTCTCGTTAACTAATACATAGCGAACGCCCAAAAAAGGATAAACAATCTCACCTTGCTCTCTAACTTGTTCAATATCTCTCTTGGCTTTATTAACAGGAATAGCAAACCCTATGCTCTGAGCTTGAGAAACCATAGCTGTGTTTATTCCTACAACTTCTTTGTTTAAATTTAAAAGAGGCCCGCCAGAGTTTCCTCTGTTAATAGCAGCGTCGGTCTGAATCACATCTTCCAGAGTTTCAACATAACCTCCTCCATCAGAAGCTGTAATTCTTCTTCCCAAGCCCGAAATCACGCCCACAGACACCGTGTTCCTAAACTCGCCCAAAGCATTGCCTATAGCAATTACAGTCTGCCCCATTTTCAAATTATCAGAGTCTCCTAACCTAACCACAGGGAAATTCTCCATACTTACTTCTCCTTTTTCATTTACCTTCTTTCCCTGCTCTATTTTCAATATAGCTAAATCCTGAAACGGATCCTTAGCCAAAACTTTAGCCGGATATTTTTTTCCATTTTTGGTAAAAATTGTATAATCCGCCTCTTCATCCAAAACTACATGTTTATTCGTTAAAACCAAACCTTCCTTAGAAACAATAAAGCCCGTCCCTCCCCCAACTTCTTTTTTCTCAAAACCTTTTTGTTGTGGAATCTCCAGCTCAAAAGGCCCAAATTCCTCAATCCTCCTTTCAATAATAGGAACGTCCTTAGAAATTACAATACTTACTACAGCCGAGGAAGCTTCTTCAACAGTTTTAATAATCGCTTCCTCTTGAGAAGTTTGAGGAAGATATTCTTTTACTGTTTCTTTCTCAATCACTTTTGTTATGCCTATTTTACCAATTACTTCTCTTACTTGAGGAACAAAATAATAGGTAGAAACAGTGCCGGCTAAAAAACCAAAAACAGAAGAAGCTAAAATAACTAAAATAGCCAGCCAAAAAGCCTGTCTTTTCCTAAACTTTTTCAAAATAGAGGATTTTTCCTTTTTCTTTGAGATTTTTACCAGGGGCAAATTGTATAAATCCATATTTGCTTATTATAACTTATTCTTTCTACTCTTAAAATAGTTGTGAAGCTTAAAGCCAAAAATATCTGATCTTATCGGACCTTTAAAAATCATATACAAGCCGCAAATAAAATATTTTAAAGAAGTCCTGACCCAGCCTTCTTTTTCAAATCTTCTTTCTGAAACAAAAATTTTAGTTGATTTTATTACTCCATATCTTCCTATTTCTTTTGCCCTCCTGGCAAACTCGTGATCTTCGGCCATTTTAATTGTTTCATCAAAACCAGCCAGTTTTTTAAAGATTTCTCTTTTTACTAAAATTCCCATAGCAGCGTGAGGCAGAACCTTTTCTAAAAGAAAAATAGGCCAATTATAAAAAATGTTAAATAAAAGAGAGGTTATCCTCTTTCTTTTCTTAGGCAATAAATTAAAAGTAGCTATATCAAGTTTTCTTTCTTGAAACTCTTTTAAAACTTTAGTAAAAAATTTATCTGGCAAAACAACATCAGCGTCCAAAAATAGAAATAAATCCCCTTCGGCTCTCTCAGCCCCTTTGTTTCTTCCTTTAGCCGGCAAACCGCCTGACACAATCCTACAATCATATTTTTTAGCAATATTCAGGGTTCTATCTTTAGAACCCGCGTCAGCGACAATAATTTCATAATCCAAAAAGCCTTGATTTCTAATTGAATCAAGCAATAAAGGAAATTCTTTTTCTTCATTTAAAGTTGGAATGATAATGGATAACATCTTTAGAATAGTTTTTTTGCTTCATCCCATATTTTTGAATCATTTTGAACTTCTTTCATCCAATACCACCATTCTACTCCCCAAAGATACATTTCTTTCAAATCTGTTTTCTTAGCAAATTTAAGATTGTCTTTAAACTTTTGCAAATCCATACTTTTCTTTTGTTCTTTTAAAGGAGAGCTGTAAAGAAGAGTAGGCCCCCAGGGTTCTGCCTGCATTTCCACACAAATAACCTTTTTACCAAAAAGCCAATTAATCAGCTTGGCTTTCCGGGAATAGTAAGTAGGAGGGAAAATATGATAGAAATAAGTTTTCAGTTCTTTTGACCAAACCCTTCTATAAATAGTAGTCCCTACAATATCTCCAAGCTTAGCCGCCTTAAACCAAAAAGAAAACTCTCCGCTTTCTGAAATTAAAACAGGTTTTTTAAAAGAATCTAGAGATTTCACTAAATCAACTTCTTTTCCCAAAAATTTTTCATCATACCAAGGACACTCTCCAAATTGAAAAAATGGTTCATTTTCTATTTGCCAGGCCCAAATCACATCTTCTTTTTTATACCTTAAAACAATCTCTTTTATCAAATTTAAAACCTCCTCTTTTTGTTCTTCTTCGCTTAATTTTTCAGCCCAATCTGGAATATGGCATTCCGGCCAGCGAGGAGTTTTCATCCCAATCACCAAAAGGAGCTTAGCTCCTTTTTTCTCTGCTTCCTCAATTTGCCAATCTAAATCTTCAAAAGCAAAATTATCTTTTTCTGGTTCTAACAAATCCCAATAAGTAGCAACTTTAATTCTTTCAACTTTTAAATCATCTAAAAGAGCTAAATAATTTTCTTTCCAATCAAGACCTAATTTTTGGGCGTGTTTTTGAGAAAAAACAACCCCCCATTTAATATCCTTTTTAGGTTTAGGAAATCCCACAAAGAAAAAACAAACAAAGATTAAAATTAGAGACAGTATTATTATAAGGATTATTCTAAAAATCATAAAAAAGCTAAAATTACCAAACCCAAAGCTATAACAATTATGGCTATAGTTTTTCTAATAATTATCTTCTTGGAAATTCTTTCTTCTAAAAGACGGGGAGATTTCCAAGAAATTAAAACAGAAAAAACAAACAGAAAAAAATACTGAATTCCCTGAAGAGCATTAATAATAGGAAGGTAAACTAAACCGGCCAAAGCAATCGCCCAATTTTGCAAAACAGATGCACCTGCCGCTGCTATCTGGTTGAAAACAAAAAACATCCCTGTTTTTTTCTTAAAAGTAAATTCTTTTTTAAAGATTTCTTTCTTTACTTCTTTTGTAAAGATAAAAATAATTCCAGTGATAAAGGCACCTATTCTTATCCATATGAAACCTATCCAAAAGGGTTGTAAGATATAAACATATTTTGCCAAAACAAAATAAAGCGAAAAAAGGAAAGCAGCGATGCAAGAAATTTTAAAACTTTGAAGAGAAATTCTTTTACCATGCTTTATGGTAATCAAAACACTTCCTACAACAAGGAAGAAAAAAGCTAAAAAGGCAAGAAAGCTCAAGGTTTCTTTTCCTCCAGAAAAAAAATAAATTAGGAGGAGAGTAAACAGGGGTGAAAGCCCGCCAATTGCTGGAATTATTCTTGAGGCCTCAAACTGCTCAAGCCCGTTAAAAAGAGCAAAAAGAGCAAAAATAAAAATAAAGCCAGCCAAAAAACAAAGAAAAACTTGATAAATCGGCAAAAAAGAAAACCCGACAAAGGGAACTAAAAATAATACCAGACCTCCTAAAACCCCAACATAAAAAGTGTAAACTTTAGGATTTGGCGGCCCTATTAAAAGATACCTGTCTCCTAAAGAAGTTAAAGAAAAGAAAAGATAGGAAATGATAATAATAACCAACCAAAACATAAAGTTAAATTGTTAAATTATTAATTAGATACTATTTTCATAATATTATAGGTTCCTAATTTCTCAATAGATATAAAACCTCTCATAGCAGCCTCAGCAAACCTTCCACTTTCTAAATAATCAAAAAGCCACTGATTAGCATATCTCGGATTTTCTTGCAAGATTCCAGCCCCAATTCTTAACAACCACTTTCTGTTTAAATCTTCTTGAGAACCAATAGAGGGAGCAATAATTATAGGAAGACCTAAGCCCGAATAAAAAGAAAGTTCGCTGGGCTTTGTCCATAAAATATCGGTTTCTCTTAACTTTTGATTAAACTTTCTAAAATAATCTTTGATTTTTTCCTCACAAATTATTTCTATATTTTTACCTAAACAATTCTCTAATTTGTTTCTTCTAATCTGCTTTAAAAAATAATCTCTGACCTCTTTTCTAATTCCAGCTGATAGAATCACTCGCAGTTTTCCTTCTTTAATACTTTTAGACAAACTTCTAACAAATCTAAAAGCTATTTTCTTTTGAGCTCCAGCCCCGCCGATAGAGAATAAAATAGTTAAGGGATGATCTGATTCTTGGGGCAACTCCCCTACATATTTTTCAATTAAGGGTTTGTACCTTTTCTGGTATTTCCCCTTAACATCCAAATTTAAAATCCTTTTACCCAAATCCATTTTTGCTGTTTCCATTTTCTCTGTTCCGATATTCTCCAAAGGTAAAGGATAACCTGTCAAAAAGATATTCTCTTCTCTGACGCCGTAAAGTCTTAATCTTTCTCTTACCCAAGTATTAGGAGCAAAGTATTTAATCTTGCTCTCTTTAGGATTAAGCGAAACCCAGCTTCTTGAAACATCAGCATCACAAATTACGCAGAAAATATCTTGAGGATAGCTAAAAGATTCTGCCATAAAAGCTGAAGTAAAAAAAGTAGCAATTAAGGGAAAGGGTTTGTTTTTTAGTTTCAAAATTAAATCCTTACCCCAACCTTTTCTGATTAAAGAAAATATTTTCTTTAAACTAAGAATGGGTTTCGATAAATCTCTTTCAGGATAGAAAGCTGGAATCTTTTGAAATTTATCATAAAGATTAAAAACAAAATTCCCGATTAAAGGAATTCTCTTGAATTTGGAAATAAATTCGTAAAACTTCCGGGTTGTCTCCCAAATTCTTTTATCTTTCTCCGGAATACCTTGATAGCTGTTGGCTTTAATAATCTCTCCAAAAGCTATTTTATCCAAAGGGTAGGCTGTCCTTTGATGGCCGTAACCCATATTTACTGTCACTACCCAAACTTTTTTTTCTTCCATGTTTTTTTATTATTGCGGCTTTGCCGCATAATTACTTCGTTCGATTGAAATACAAAAATAAATTTTTCTATTTCTCCCTCACTTGTATTATTGCGTCTCCGCCGCATAATTACTTCGTTCGATTGAAATACAAAAATAAATTTTTCTATTTCTCCCTCACTTGTAATTATAGCTTAATTTTCCAAAAAATCTAATTATCTCCAGAGACCGGGTCTTTGATTTTTTCTCTTTTTTTTAGAACAAAAACTAAAAAACCAAGAAAAACGTAAAAGAGGAAAAACCAAAACCAATGGACATTTTCAATACTTTTTGCAGCCCAAGATTCAAAAAAAAGATTTACCACCTCTGAAAAATAATAAAGCAAACTTAAACAAGGCAAAGAAAAAATAAAACCTAAAAAAGGAGAAATAAGGCCTAAAAGCAAGAAAATAAAACCTGAAATCATAATCCAATAAACAACAGGCAAAACTAAAAGATTAACTAAAGGCGTAACCAAAGAAATTCTCCCAAAATGATATATCAATAGAGGAAAAGTAAAAACTTGAGCTGAAAAAGTCATAACCAAAATACCTCGCAAGTTCAAAATCTTAGGAACAAAATTAAATAGTCTCTGAAAAAAAGAACCAAAATAAATAATACCGGCTACAGCTAAAAAAGAAAGTTGAAAACCTGCATCGTATAATAAAAGAAAAGGGTTGAAAGCTAACATCAAAAAACAAGCTAAAACCAAACCTCTTATACTAACATTTCTCCTTCCTATTTTCTCCCCGAAAAGAAGAAGGCCGCCCATAATTCCGGCTCTAATGGCAGATGGATAAGCTCCTATCATCAAAATAAAGAGAGAAATGATTAAAAGAGAAAAATAAAAAGCTTGACCCCGCCAAAAACCCAAACCCAAAAGAAAAGACATAATTATGCCAGAGAGTATCACCACATGCATACCAGAGACAGCTGTAATATGACGGACTCCGGCTGTATTAAGTTTTTCTTTTAAGTCCTGGGGCATCTTGGATTTATCTCCTAATACCATAGCGCCCAGAATAAAACTATAAGGGGGAGAAAGATTACTATAGAGAACTTTTCTTAAATTATTCTTAAAAAGTAAAGTCTTTCCATAAAACCAAGAAAAAATATTCTGATAATTTCCTCTTTTTAACAACCTAACCTTTGGATAATAGATAGCGGAAATAATGCCATCTTTTTTCAAGTAATTTCTATAATTAAAATCTTCAAATACGGGAGGAGTTTTTAACTCTCCCTCAATTTTCAATTTATCTCCGTATTTATACTCGGGATACCTGCCTACTGTAGTTAAAATCTTTCCTGAAACTAAAATTTCTTTCTTTTCTACTATTAATTTTTCACTTTTTATTGTAAGTTTTGTTTTCTCTTCCCTTATATCTGGCTCTTCAAAAATACTTCCTATCAAAATAACATCTCCTTTATTATTAAAATCTTGCAATTTACTTCCCAAAAACTTTTCTTCTGCTAAAAAACCGCGCCATATTCCCAAAACCAAAAAAATTAAAACAAAGCCCAAGAAAACAACCTTTTTCTTTTTCCAAAAAACAGAAATTAAACCAAGCCCTAAAATAGAAAATCCCAGTAAAAACAACTGGGAAAAATGAAGTTTCAAAGAAAGGAAAATCCCAAAAATAAAAGAGATAGATAGATATAAAAGTATTTTAGACTTAGTCATATAAGCCTGGGAGGCCTATCTTCTCTTTCTTATATGGCCTAACACCCAACTTAGAATCCAGTAGCAATTATGGTTACTTTTATCTCTCCTTTTTTTAATTTTTCATCTTGGATTGCTCCAAAAATAATTCTGGCCTCGGGAGAAATTTCTTGAGTTATGGTTTTTGCTATCTCATTAACCTCAGAAAGGCTAATATCTTTACCCCCAGACACATTAAACAAGACTCCCTTTGCTCCTTTACAAGAAACATCCAATAAAGGAGAATTGATAGCCTTTTTAGCTGCTTCAACAGCTCTCTCTGGCCCTTTAGCTTTCCCTATTCCAAAAAGAGCGGAGCCCGAATTTTCCATAATTGTTTTAACGTCGGCAAAGTCAATATTAATTATTCCAGGAAGAACTATTAAATCAGAAATTCCCTGAACTGCTTGTCTTAAAATTTCATCACAAACCCAAAAAGCGTTAGATACTGTAATTTTGGGCTCAAGAACAGAAAGTAAGCTATCGTTTGAAATTTTAATTAAACTATCGACCTTCTTTTTGATATTCCTCAAGCTATTTTTTGCAATCTCATCTCTCTGAAAACCCTCAAAAGAAAAAGGTGTAGTAACTACAGCTACAGTCAAAGCTCCAAGCTTTTTAGCTATATCCGCTATAATCGGAGAGGCTCCACTACCAGTCCCTCCCCCCAAGCCACAAGTAATAAAAATCATATTAGCTCCTCTGAGAACTTCTTTAATATCTTCCCTTTGTTCTTCTGCAGCCTTCCTTCCTATTTCAGGATTCATCCCCGTGCCTAATCCTTTGGTAAGTTTCTTGCCAATCCTTACCTTCTGATGAGCTTTGGTCCTTTGTAAATCTTGTTTATCAGCGTTTATAGCTATAAGATCAACACCTCTAATCTTACATCTCATCATTCTGGAAAGAGCGTTTCCTCCAGATCCTCCTACTCCCACTACTTTAATTTTCGTATTAAATTTCATGGTTTAAAAATTCTGCCTACTTTTTTACAACCATCTTTAATTCTTTTCCAAAAACCGAAAGAACCGCTTTCTTCATCTTTAATGTCAATTCCCTCTAAAATCAGTCCCCATAAAACAGACAGGGTAGGATCTTCTTGAAAAGGCGATTCTTTAATTGAACCTATCCGACAGGGCAGTTTTAACTTTTTCTTAACTGTTTCTTTAATTCCAGGCAACTTTGATCCTCCTCCAGTTAAAACTACACCAGCTGGCAAGTTGCCTTTCCTTGAGATTTTTTTCAATTCTCTATTTACAAAATCAAAAATATCAGAAACTCTAGCTTCAATTATATCCTCTAACATTTTTTTAGTAAAAATAAGGGGCTCTTCCCCTCCAACCCTATCACCTTCAGCTAAAAGTGAAGGGTCAATTTTTATCTTTCTTCCAGGCCCATATCCCTGTCGGGACAAAGACCTTTTACTCTTTTTTTTAGAAACTCCTTTGCAAGTGCCAAACTCAAGTTTTATTTTTTCCGCTGTACTTATATCTGTTTGAAGACAAATAGCAATATCATTAGTAATATTTCCAGAACCTACTGGAAAGAAGGCAGTATGAATTAAATCTCCTTCTTCAAATATTGCCATTCCTGTAATCTTTGCTCCAATATCTAAAAGACAAACTCCTAATTCTTTTTCTTCATCTGTCAAGACAGCCCGAGAAGAAGCTAAGGGCGTAACAATTAAATTATCTATTTCCAATCCTGAATCCAGAATAGCCTGAGTAGAGTTTCTTAAATAGGGAGAGAAAATACAAAGAGCCAACACGTTGGCTTCCAATCTTACACCTTTCATCCCTACAGCCTTTTTAACTTTCCCTTCACCGTCTACAATAAATTCTTTTGGAAAAACCTGAAAAACTTCATTGTTCCCCGAGAGAGGAAAAGTTTGAGCTGCTCGGAGCACTCTTTCAACATCTTCTTCTGAAATCTCTTTATCGGCTCGAGAAACAGAAACTAAACCTTTTGAAGAAGTAGAAAAAATATGACTTCCCCCAATATTAGCTAAAATATTCTTTATTCTATGACCGCTTTCTTCTTCGTTTTTTCTAATTAAAGAAGAAATAGCCTCTGTCACTTTGGGAATGTTAATGACCACTCCTCTCCTTATTCCAAGAGAAGGAATGCTATTTTGACTTAAAACTTTAAAACCATCCTCCCCGGGTTTTTGGGAAACAGTAGCTATCTTAATATAACTTGATCCAATATCTAAAGCTGTAATAATATATGGCTTCATAATAAATGTCTAAATCCTAATAACTAATGCTAAACAAAAGTTAAAAAGGAATATATCAAAGTTGAGATGAGTAGTATTCTTCTTTCTTCTTCATCTTTTTAGCTTCTACCTCTGACTTTTCGTGGTCATAGCCCAAAAGATGCAATATCCCATGAATTAAAACTCGGGTTAATTCTTCTTTAAAATCAGAATTATATCTTTTTGCATTTTTTCTCACTCTCCTAAGACAAATTACCACTTCTCCCAGTTTCTTTTTTTCTTCTAGGGGAACAATAAATTCTTTTTTGTTTTTTTGGCTTGAAAAAGAAAGAACATCTGTAATTTTGTTCTTCCCTCGGTACTTTTTGTTAAGTTTTTTTATCCTCCCTTGCCCAACTAAAATAATATTTAGTTCTGCCTCTTTTTTATTTTCCTCTTTTAAAATCTTTTTTGCAAGTTCCTTTAAAAAATCTTCATCAACTTTACTAGTAGTTAAATTATTAATTCCAATTCGCATTATATTTAATTATTTTGATTTACCCTCATGACTAAACAAGCTTAATTCAATATTATCTAGGCGCAGTCTAATGCTTGTTTGGTCGTGAGGGTTTGCCCATTTTTTCCAATCTTTTGTATTCTTTCCTCAACTCCTCTCTTCTTAAGGCTGATCTTTTTTTCATCTGCTTACTTTTATCTCTTTTTCTAAATCTATTCTTTCTAACTCTAAACAAAAGACTGCTTTTCTTAATATTTCTAGAAAAGCGGCGAATCAAAGACTGAGATGTCTCTCTTTCTTTTTTTGTTACTTTTAATGGCATATTGGTTTACCCTCACGACCAAACAAGCTTAATTTAATATTATTTGGGCGTAGCCCAAAGCTTGTTATGGTGTGAGGGTTTACCACTCAACAAGTGGATATGAAGATGATCGACTATTTGGCCCGCCTTCCTGCCAACATTAACTATCAACTTATACCCTTTCAAGTTTTTATCCCAAGCTATTTTCTTGGCAACCAAAAACAGCTCTCCCAACAATTCTTTATCTTTAATTTTTACTTCTTTTAGAGAAGTTATATGTTTTTTGGGAACAATTAAAATATGGATTGGAGCTTTGGGACTAATATCCTTAAAAGCTATAACTTTCTCATTTTCATAGACGATATCTGCTGGTGTTTCCTTATTTATGATTTTACAAAAAAGGCAGTTTGACATCTTTACTTCTCTAACTTTTTTTTAACCTTTTTAACTACTTTATCCAGCTTAACTATTTCTTGTTTGCCGCTATCCATACTCCTGATTAAGATTGAATCTTCCAAAGCCTCTCGCTGTCCCATAATCAAAGTATAGGGAACCTTCATTTTATTAGCTTTATTTAACTGAGCTTTTAAAGAATCCCTGCCAAAAGATTCTATTACCTTAATATTAGCTTCTCTAAACTCTTCAAAAAGCTTCAAACTTTTTCTTTTCGCCAAATTTCCAAGCTGAGCTAAAAAAACCTGTTGTTTTTTTCTTTTAGGAATACTTATTTTCTGATCTTTCATCAAATCTATAATCCTTTCCACTCCAGCCGCAAATCCACAAGCTGGAGTTTCCTTGCCTCCCAAAAGCTTTGCCAGTTTATCATATCTTCCCCCAGCGCCCAAGGTTAAGGATTTCTCTTTTTCTTTTCTCTCAAAGAATATCTCAAACACAGTCTTAGTGTAATAATCTAAACCCCGAACAAGATAAGGATCAAGTCTGTAAGGAAGTTCTATCTCATCTAAAAACTCCAGAACCTCTTTAAGATGGTTTTTACATTCTTTGCATAAATGATCTAAAATCTGGGGAGCGTTTGCTATTAAGGGCTGACATTTTTCCTGCTTGCAATCTAAAATTCTTAATACATTCTCTTTGAGTCTCCTTTTACAATCAGGGCAAAGAGACTTCTGTCGGGAATGAAAATAGCTTTTCAAAAGTTTTTTATAATAAGGCCTACATTGACTGTCTCCTATACTATTTACTTCTACAATCAAATCCTTCAATTTCAATTCCTGTAAAATATTGTAAAAGATTTGAATAACTTGAGCGTCAACAATAGAATTTTCTTCACCTAAAATCTCAAAACCGAACTGCCAGAATTGACGACGCCTTCCTGCTTGCTGTCTTTCATGCCTAAAACAAGGACCAAAATACCAAAGCTTTACAGGCTGAGGCCAGCTTTTCATTCCATTTTCAATATAGGCTCTAACTATAGGAGCTGTCATCTCCGGTCTTAAAGCTAAAAAATCTCCTCCTTTAGTTTTCAAGGTATACATTTCTTTTTTAACAATATCCGTAGAAACTCCTATTCCTTTTGAAAAAAGCTCCTCTTTTTCTAAAACAGGAGTTTCAATTCTGTCAAAACCATAAAATTCAGCAATACCTGAAACTACATTATATATCTTTTCATAATACTCCCACTCTTCAGCTAAAATATCGTACATTCCAGCAGGAGTTTGATATTTAGGCTTTTTGGACATAAATTTGATAATTTCTAATATGTTGGCGCTCCAAACTTTTTAAGATTAATAAAAGGCCAAGCCCGAAGAAAAACCTTTCCTATTATTTTTTCTTCCGATAAAGGTCCAAACCTTCTTGAATCAAAAGAATAAGATCTGTTATCTCCTAAAACAAAATACTCATTTTCTCCCAGTTCCACTTTTATATCCCCGGTAGTTTCCAGCAAAGGAAGATAATCTAATTCATTTAAAACCTGGGAACTTTTATCTTCCTGAATTGTTATCTTGCCATTTTTTATCTCTATTACCTCCCCCGGCAAACCTATGATTCTTTTAATAAATCTCTGAGAGGGATTATCCGGGTATTTGAAAACTATCACCTCTCCTCTTTGGGGATTTTTGAATCTGTAGGAAATTTCATCAACAATCAAATAGTCGCCGTTCTCAAAATTGGGCTCCATAGATTGCCCTTTGACTAAAAAGGGCTGAAACAAAAAATATCTAATTGGAGCTACGATAAGAGCGGCCACAACTACTATTTTTGCAATTTCCCAAACAAAAGAGAGAAATTTAGTTAAATGTTTTTGTCCAAACATAATTATATACTACATTCTAACAAAATATCTTATTTTTTCAAGGGTCTATTAAAAAAACCCTACCTAAAGGTAGGGTTTTAGAGCTAGGCTGAGTAAAAGAGCTTTTCTGCTCCGTTTTCACGAAAGATATGCCCTAAAACAATCAGGGCTGTTGTTATCCTTCTCCTCTACAAACCGGAGGGCCAATTCCGTATCTCCTTTCCTTTCGATACAGGCTGGTAAGGATGCGCCTCATAGCTGCCCACGGGATTCTGATTCCGAACCTCCGCCAAAACCTCTTGACGGTCCGCCACACTTCTTGCCCATTCTTGGGATCTGAGGCCTCCTCAAAAAGGAAGTGCCGTTGGCGAGAAGTTAGATCCCGAACTGAGGTGATACCTTGGGGGCTAGTAGACATGCTTTAATCCCTTTCTTCTTACCCCTCTTGATGCTCTCCCGTTTTCCCAAACTACCATTACCAGCCATTTTTTCCTTACTAAGGACCTCCTGGCATTACCATATTATTCTGCCCTCCTTTCTCTTGTGTTATTGTAAAAGAAACTATGTTAATTATAGCTCCTTTTAAAGAAGTATGTCAACCCTCACACCATAACGAGGGCTGGCTTTGCCAAATTT